>JABDQB010000381.1 GCA_013042495.1 Gemmatimonadota bacterium | reverse complement strand
GAACAGTGGCAGCCAGCGGACCACGTCGCGGTACACGCTCTTCAGGGCATCGGGAAAGGCTCCGCCGGCCTCTGCCCGAGCCTCGTCCAGCGCGTCGAAAAGTGTCGTGTCTCCCAGGTCCTCGAGGAGGTAGACACCCCCCTCTTCATGGTCGGCGATGATCTCCGGAACCGGCAGGTCGATGCTACGAAACGCTCGCGTGAACGACAGGAATGCGCGATTCTCTTCCTGGTCCGGACCCATGACGCCGATGACCGGAGCGTTCCCGGAGCCGAGCAGCCTCCGATAGGCGCGGTTCGACCCGTCCCCGGCCAGCGCGAGCACCGCTGACGGGGCCTGTCCGAAGCGCTCCCGGTACAATCCGATCAGGCGTTCCTGCATGATGGGAGGAGAAGCTATGCCCGGCAGGATCCGGCGCAACAGCCGCGAGAATGACACGGAACGGATTCGGATGAGCCTGATGTCCATGCTTGAAGAGGACCGACGCGTGCGTGACCAGCTCGTCGCCGCCGGTACTCTGCATGACGCTTACCACCCTGAGATGGAAGAGGTTCACCTGAGCAACGCAGACCGACTCGCCGCGATTCTGGACCGTGTTGGCTGGCCGGACTCCCGGCGCTTTGGAATCGATGGTGAAGACGCCGCGTGGACGATTCTCATGCACTCGATTTCGCGACCCGCCCTCCTGCGCCAGGGCCGTGAGCTGCTGGCGGACGCCGTGGCGCAAGCCGCTTCCGCCCCCGCTCTTCTGGCCCGCCTCGAAGATCGAATTCGGACGCTTGAGGGGCGGCCGCAACGGTACGGCACGATCTTCGACTGGGACGGGGAGGAACAGCTGTCTCCTCTCGAGGTCGAAGAGCGAGATACCGTGGACGAGCGGCGTGCCAGCGTCGGTCTGCCGCCGCTGGCAAACGACATCGCTCGCTACAGAAGCGAAGCGACGGCCGCTGGCTCACGTCCGCCGAAAGATCCCGAATCCAAGGCTCGCGACCTGCAGATCTGGCTCAAACGAACCGGCTGGCGCTAGCTTCAGGTCTTCATGGACCTTCCGGCGGCAATCGCGAGGACTGAATGGCGAAGATCAGGCAGTATGAAGGAGACGGGATTCGGATCACGTATGACGCCGACCGATGCATTCACGCTGCTGAGTGTGTTCACGGTCTTCCCGAAGTCTTCGACCCGAACCGCAAGCCATGGATCGACCCTGGAGCAGCAGCGGCTGATGACCTTGCGAACGTCGTGCGCAGATGCCCCACGGGAGCCCTGGCGTACGAACGTCTCGATGGCGAGCCCGCGGAGGAGCCGGCCCCGACGAACCAGCTTCGAGTGGCCGCGGACGGGCCGGTTTACGCATCCGGAGACCTGGTGGTGCTGGACGCCGAACATCGGGAGGTCGCGCGCGAGACAAGAGCGGCCTTCTGCCGCTGTGGCGCGTCCAAGAACAAGCCTTACTGCGACGGCCGGCACGCCGAGGCGGGGTTCCGGGACCCTGGCTTCATCGTCGAAGCGAGGCTCCGCCCGCCCGGAACCGAGGACTCCCCGGCTCTGGCGATCAGGCTGCGGCCCGATGGCCCCCTCGTCCTCGAAGGTCGGTTCAAGCTGGTAGGGTCGGACGACGGTTCCGCCGAGGGAGCGGCCGGCGCTTTGTGTCGGTGCGGCGCATCCAAGAACAAACCGTTTTGCGACGGCACCCATCGCGAGGTGGATTTCGAGGCGGACGACCCCACGGTCGATTGAGGGAGGGAGCTGTCAGCCGACTCTCGGACCCTCTCCGGGAACTGGGAACCATCGCAGGTACTCGAAGTCTCGCGTAACCTCGTCCGTGCACCGCCCCTCCCCCTGCATGCTCGATCCTCCGTCCTCGACGATCCGCCGGGCCTCGTCCAGGTAGGAAGCCAGGTCTCCCTCGCCCGCTGAATACCTGTGGCGCGGGCATTCTATGCCGTTCGGCGTATAGCGAACATCCCAAAGGCTCATCGGCGGTTCGGTGCGACCGCTGACGTGCGTCCACAGTCCGGTATGGGGATCGAAATCATATTGTTCGAGAAGTCTCCACCCATGCTCCGCCACGAAGTGAACCGCGTCGAGGATGAACCGGAAGACGGTTTCCGAGATGAAATAGTTGAAGTTGACGCGGACCCAGCCCGGCTTGATGCCTTCGCAACCGCGACCGATCTCCCTCTCGAATTCACGGGACTTGTCGATGTCGATGCCGAGGAGTCGGTGCCCGTACGGACCGGCACACGAGCAGCCTCCGCGAGATTGAATCCCGAACAAATCGTTGAGCAGGGCGACCACGAAGTTGTGATGCAGGTACCGGTCACCGCTGCGGAGAACGAACGACACGATAGAGAGGCGCTCGTGAGATCGGTCCCCCAGGATCTCGATGTTCGGGTCGCCTCCCCAGGAATCGATCGCCCGCTCGATGAACGACTCTTCCCTCTCCCGGATCGCCTCCCAGCCGACCGCTTCCTTGAGAGCGAAGACCAGTCCGGCCCTGATCGATCCGATGATTTGCGGGGTACCACCCTCTTCCCTCTTCTCGGGATCCTCGAGGTAATGGTGGTCGTCCGGGTTCACGTACCAGACGGTCCCGCCACCGGGTACGTCGGGGACACGGTTTCTGAACAGCTCCCGGCGCGCAATGAGGAGGCCTGGCGTGTCCGGCCCGCCAATCATCTTGTGCGGCGAGATGAAGATGGCGTCCTTGTAATCCAGGCGATCGTCCTCCGAGTCACCATCCGGCCCCATGCGAATGCCCACGTACGGCGCCGCCGCGGCGAAGTCCCAGAACGCCAGCGCGCCGTGCCGGTGCAGGAGCACGGAAACGTCCCGGACGGGGGATGTGATTCCGGTCACATTGGACGCTGCCGAGAACGATCCGATCTTCAGCGGCCGTTCGGCATACTCCACCAGCCGTTCTTCCAGCTCCGCGAGATCGATCCCGCCGCGAAGGTTCTCGCGGATGGTCACGACATCAGCGATCGACTCCCTCCACGGCAGCTCGTTGGAATGGTGCTCGTAGGGACCGATGAACACGACGGGACGTTCGTTCGCCGGAATGCGCTCGGTGAGACCGTACCTGTCGTCCAGGTCGGCGGGGATGCGAAGATTCAGGACTCCGACCAGCCGGTCGATCGCGCCCGTGGAACCCGTTCCGCAAAAGATCACCGCGTGCTCTTCGGTCGCCTTCACACAGCGCGCGATAATCCGGCGAGCGTCCTCCCGGAATCGGGTGGTCTGGAGCCCGGTGCCGGAACTCTCCGTGTGGGTGTTGGCATATAAAGGCAGCACCGCTTCCCGGATGAAATCCTCGATGATCGAGACGGAACGTCCGGACGCCGTGTAGTCGGCATAGGTGACCCGCCGCGGCCCGAACGGTCCAGGAACCGCCTCATTGGTGCCGATCACGGAAGCCCGAATCAGGTCGATCAGATCGCGACCGTCTTCCGGCCCGAAGTTGATCACGTCCCCACCCACTCGGCCGGATCGTCCGCGGGCCCGCCCACGACAACGTCCGCGGGTTTCGACCCGAGAAGCACCGCGATCCAGCGGGTCTCCTCGTTGGCCTCGAGCACGATCTTCATGATCATCGTCAGGGGCACGGAGAGGAGCATCCCGACGGGACCGAGCACCCAACCCCAGAAGATCAGGGACAGGAAGACGACGAGCGTGGAGAGTCCCATACCCTCCCCCATCACTCTCGGCTCGATGAAGTTCCCGATGGCCGTGTTGATGACGAGATAACCGATGGCCGTGACCGTGCCGTCACCCGGTCCGAGTTGCAAGAAGGCAAGCATCACCGCAGGAATCGCCGCGATGAACGACCCGATGCTCGGGATGTAGTTCAGAAGAAATGCCAGCAGGCCCCAGAGCAGCGCGTAGTCCACCCCTATGATCGTGAGCCAGACCGCGACCAACACCCCGGTCGCGAGACTGATCAGCGTCTTGAGGGCCAGGTACCTGCGGACGTTGTCGTTGATCTCCGCGATCGGCAAAAGGCTTCGGTCCGCGTTGGGAAATGCCGACCGGACCTTAGCCGAGAAGCCCGAGATCTCCAGCAGGATGAACACGGTAATGATCAGGATCAGCGCGATCTTCCCCAGGACGTCTCCCACTCCCGTGAATATCCGGCCCACGATGCGCAGGATCTCTCCGGGGTCGAAGGAGTCCGCCAACAACTGCCCGGACACTTCGAATCCGTGACTGGAGAGCCATGCGACGAGTTCAGCTACTTCACGCTCCAACCGAACCTGGTAGCCAGGCACCGATCGGGTGAAATCGATCAGGGAGGTACCGATGAGGGTGCCCGTCATCGTCCCGATTCCGAGCAGCATCACCACGATCAGCAGAACCGACAGCCACGTCGGCAACCCCTTACGCTGAAGCCAGTGCAGCGGCGTCGCGCAGATCACGGCCAGCATGACAGCCAGGAGAAACGGCACCAGGATGGGCTCGGCCGTGCGCACCCCGGCCACCAGGACGACGAACGCTGCCCCGTAAAGGAGAAACAGCGATGCTCTCGAGAGTTTCTGCCCGTTCGTCATCCTGATCCCATGCCGCCGTTGCAGTCCGCGCGGAACCTGTTGCGCCCGCCAATCGAACCGTAAGGTAACGTGCGACACGGTGCTACCGTCAACGGGGTTCGAAAGCCAGGAGCCACCGCGCGTGACAACGCTTCAGACCGCATGGCCGTACATCGCCGGGACCTTGGCGTTCCTGCTCTCGTTGATCGTCTCGGCGCACATTCTCTTGAGAAAAAGGGAAGTTCGGGCCGCCATCGGCTGGATCGGACTCGTGTGGCTGGCGCCCGTAGTCGGATCGGTTCTGTACTTCGTCTTCGGGATCAATCGCATCAAGCGACGGGGATCCGAGATCCACGCCAGCATGGGCCAGATTCCGGTTCCGCGAAGGCTGCCGCCTGACCTGGCGCCCCCGATGCCGGCCGCACCGGTCGAGCAGGCACTGCAGCCCCTCGCCAAGTCCGTGGACCGGGTCACCCGCAACGAACTCATGGCCGGGAACAGGATCGATCCGTTGCGCAACGGAGACGAGGCCTATCCGGCCATGCTCGCGGCGATTCGAGGCGCCCGGACGTCGGTGGCGCTCGCGACCTACATCTTCGACATGGACCGTGCCGGCACCGAGTTCGTCGAGGCCCTCAGCGCGGCGGTGCGGCGCGGTGTAGAGGTGCGAGTGCTCATCGATGGCGTCGGCGCCGCGTACAGCAAGCCACGCGCTCCGGCGATACTGCGCGATCGCGGGGTGCGCGTCGCGCAGTTCGGCGGTGGCATGGTTCCGTGGCGCATGCCGTACGTCAACCTGCGGAACCACCGCAAGATACTGGTCGCGGACGGCTCCGTAGGCTTTACGGGCGGCATGAACATTCGGGAGAGTTCGTATCTGAAGCTCGACACGGCCTACCCGACGCGAGACCTGCAATTCAGGCTCGAGGGACCGGTGGTGGGTCATCTCGTCAACACGTTCGCCCAGGACTGGGCGCACACGACCGGCGAGCACCTGGACGAAGACTTCTGGTGTCCGCCGGCCGCTCTCGCCGGTTCATCCATCGCACGGGGGGTGAGCGACGGTCCGGACGACGATTTCGAGAAGCTGGCGTGGACGATCCAGGCCGGCCTGAGAGCAGCGAACCGGCACGTCCGCATCGTGACTCCGTACTTTCTGCCCGATCAGGCACTGCTCACGGCTCTGACGCTGGTCACTCTGGCAGGCGTCCGGCTGGACATCGTGCTTCCGGAAGTGAGCAATCTTCGGATCGTTGGCTGGGCGATGCGCGCCCAGCTGGCCCAGGTCATGGAGTACGGTGCGCGCATCTGGCTCAGTCCCCCGCCGTTCGATCATACGAAGCTCATGCTGGTGGACGACGGGTGGGCGCTATTCGGGTCGGGGAATTGGGATCCGAGGAGCCTGCGGCTGAACTTCGAGTTCAACGTCGAATGCTACGACGCCTCGCTCGTCTCGGCGCTGGATGATCTCGTGACGGAGAAGATCCAGGATTCCCGGCCGCTGTCGCGGGACGAGCTCGACCGCCGCAGCCTGCCCGCCAAGCTACGGGACGGAACTGCCTGGCTCTTCTCTCCTTACCTGTAACCAAGGCGCCGCGATGCTGGTCCATGGAAGGGAGACAAGGTCGATCAGGCTCGCGGACGCCGGTGACGCACCTCCCGTTCCCGAAGTCATCGACCAGACGAAGCTCCCGCACGAGTTGCGTTTCGTCCGGCTCGAGACTCTGTCGGATACCGAGCGAGCCATACGCGAGATGTGGGTGCGGGGAGCGCCCCTCATCGGCGTGACCGCCGCTTTTGGGTTGGCTTTGGGCGCGCGCACGGACCCGTCAGGCGAGGCCCTCGAAGAAGCGGCGCGACGCCTGTCGGCCACCCGCCCCACCGCGATCGACCTTCCATGGGCCCTGCAGAACATGGTCGACGCGCTCCGTCCGCTCCCTTCCGAGGGCCGCGCAGCGGCAGCCTTCGCTCACGCGGCGGAACTGGCCGAGGCCAGCGTCGAGACGTGCCGCTCGATCGGCCGCGAAGGAGAAGCCATCCTGACCGCCCTGGCTTCGGCCGGCGGCGGATCGAGAGCACTCCAGATCCTGACTCACTGCAATGCCGGGTGGCTGGCGACCGTGGATTGGGGCACCGCCCTCGCACCCGTCTATCGGGCCCACCGGGCGGGCCTGCCCGTTCACGTATGGGTCAGCGAGACGCGGCCGAGGAACCAGGGTTCGAGCATCACCGCGTGGGAGCTCGCCTCGGAGGGAGTTCCGCATACCGTCGTTCCCGACAACGCGTCGGGACATCTTCTGCAGACCGGGAGGGTGGACGTCGTCGTTGTCGGTACGGACCGCACGACGGCAAGCGGCGACGTGTGCAACAAGATCGGCACGTACCTGAAGGCCGTGTCCGCCCGGGACTGCGGTGTGCCGTTCTACGCCGCCGTACCGTCTTCGTCCATCGACTGGAATCTGGGCGAAGGCGAGGCCGCCGAGATTCCCATCGAAGAGCGCGACGCATCCGAGGTTTCCGAAGTGCGCGGACTCGGACCCGAGGGCCAGATCACGTCGGTGCGCATCACGCCCGCGGGAAGCCCGGTCGCCAACTTCGGTTTCGATGTCACGCCTGCTCGGCTCGTCACCGGGCTCATCACGGAGCGGGGCGTTTGTACTGCTAGCCGAGACGGCCTGGCAGTGCTGTTTCCCCGCGAGCTTGCTGGAGAGGAAGCGCGAGAATGAGAGTGCTGCAGATCGATGCGTTTACGGACGAGCCGTTCGCCGGCAATCCAGCCGCCGTCTGCCTGCTGGACGGTCCGGCGGAGCCTGACTGGATGCAGGATGTCGCCCGGGAGATGAATCTGTCGGAAACCGCGTTCCTGTATCCGCGGCAGCAGGCGTTCGCGCTCCGATGGTTCACGCCGGCGGTGGAGGTCGAGTTGTGCGGCCATGCTACGCTGGCCAGTGCGCATGCGCTGTGGGAGGAAGGACGGCTCGACTCGAGGGAGTCGGCTCTTTTCGACACTCTCAGCGGCCGTCTCGCAGCGACGCGTCGGGGTGATGGCATCGAGTTGGATTTTCCCGCCGAGTACGCCGAGGCATGCGAGCCTCCGCCGGGTCTTCTGGAGTCGCTGGGCCGCGTCACCCCCGTGGCGGTTGCCCGGAACCGATTCGACATTCTGGTCGAGGTGGCGGACGAAGATACGGTGCGGTCGCTTCAGCCCGATTTCCAACTCATGGGTTCCGTGGCGGTGAGAGGTGTGATGGTCACCGCCCGGGCGGGCAATCAACTGGTGGCGAGTGGCGTGGATTTCGTCTCGCGCTTCTTCGCCCCTGCAGTCGGTGTGAACGAAGATCCGGTCACGGGCTCGGCCCATTGCTGCCTCGGACCGTGGTGGGCCCGCCGACTGGGGACCGACGACCTCCTGGGTCGACAGGTATCGGACCGGGGCGGTACCGTGGGCGTTCGGGTGCGCTCCGACCGGGTCCTGCTGGCCGGCCGAGCCGTCACCGTTCTCAGGGGCGAATTGGTAGGTCAGAGTGCTTCAAAGGCGGGATCGAATGGACAGCGATGACATCAGGGCCGTGGAAACCGAGGAGGCACTGGACGAAGTCCTGTCTCTTCCCCGGGCTATGCTCTATAAGCATTCGACTCGCTGCGGGACCAGCGTGCGTGCGCTGCTGGAGGTGGAGCGTTTCGCGCGCACGAATGCCGACGTGCCCGTCTACGGCATCGACGTGAACCGTCAGCGAGAGATCTCCCGGCAGGCGGCGTCGAGGCTCGAGGTCGAACATGAATCGCCGCAGATCATCCTGACCCGCCAGGGGAAGCAGATCTGGAGCGCCTCACACTACCGGATCACCGCCGAGGCGTTGGCGGCCGCGATCGCTGAAGAGGTCAACGACTAGCCGCCGCGGCAAAACGCCGGACGATGTCGCCCGCGGCCTCGATGCCGTCGACGCCTTCGACGCTCTTGCCCGCCTGCCAGAATTGACGCCTGCCCGATTCGTCGCGGTTGGCGCGAGCCAGCTTGATGCCCGACCGCAGCGCGAAGAAGGTGCGAACCCAGTGCTTCGTCCGACGCCCGCTGAGAAGGCGGCGAGCCACCGGCCCTACCCGGGTGCCCATCGCGTCCACATACGGAGTCCGGAGAACCGATAGGGGAACGCCGGTGACCTTCTCGCTCAACACCACGTCGTCCTCGTCGGCGGCCACGATCGCCCTCTTGTAGGCTTCGCTCGCGGAGCATTCCACGGTCGCGATGAACCGCGTGCCCATCTGCACGCCAGCGTAGCCCAGCCCGAGAGCCCGCACGAAGTCGGATTCGGTCCCGATCCCGCCGGCGCACACGACGGGAAGCCCGCGGTCCGCCACCTCATCGAGAAGGCGCTCGGCGGAGCGCGGACCGGCGTGTCCACCGGCCCGATCGTTGACGGCGATCAGCCCGTGCACTCCGCCGTCCGCCGCCTTCATTGCCCATTTCCGCTCCGTGACGTCGTGGTAGACGATTCCGCCGACCGGTTCTGCTCGTTTCACGACCCACGCCGGGTTTCCAAGAGATGTGACGAAGAAGCGCACTCCCTCTTCGAGGGCTATGTCGACCCAGGAGGACATCCGATCCCGGTATCGTCGGGAAGACTTCTCGATGAGCGCATTGAACCCGATCGGTCGATCGGTGAGCTGGCGGATGTAACGC
>JABDQB010000377.1 GCA_013042495.1 Gemmatimonadota bacterium | reverse complement strand
GTCCGGCACAGCGAGACCGCCCGCATCGTGGCGGCACGCGGGTCATCCGGATTCAGATCCATGTGCTTCTCGGCCACCTCCAGCGCCTTCGTATAGCCGACCGCCGCCTGGCTCTCGCGTCCGAGGGCCTCCAGGGCCTGGGCCGCGAAGAAGGCCGCCTGGTAGTCCTCTCGAACGTCTGCCGCCTCCTGGAACAGGCGCGCCGCGTCCTCCAGACGCCCCTGGGCGAAGCAAGCCCGCGCGTAGAAGTAGAGGGCCTCGAACTGGGAAGGGTCGATCTCGAGCGCGGCCTGGAACTCGGTCTCCGCTTTCTCGAACTGCTTCTGCTGGAGCAGGGCGAAACCACGGGCGCCGTGCGCCTCGGCGAGAGCAGGCTCCAGCTCGAGCGCGCGCAGGCTTGCCTCATCGGCCCGACCCAGGTCGGCACCCGTAGCGGGGTAGTACATGTTCGTCAGCGAGATGCAGTCCGAGATGCCCGCCCATGCGAGCGCGAAGTCGGGATCCTCGGCTACGGCGCGCTCGAACATCTGCCGCGCGTAGTGCAGGCTCTTTCGTCGACTCTGCCGGAAGAACTGCCGGCCCCGCAGGTAATACTCGTAGGCCTTTACGTTGTCCGTCGGATTTCGGGCGAGCGCCGCTCGTTCCTCCGGTTTCAGGATGCCTCGCAGGGCCTCGACCACGTGCGCCGCGATCTCGTCCTCGATGTCGAAGACGTCCTTCATCTCGCGGTCATAGCGCTCGGACCACAGGTGATACCCGCTCGCAACCTCGACGAGCTGAGTCGTGACCCGGAGCCGGTCGCCCGACCTCTGCACGCTGCCCTCGAGCACGGCGCCGGCACCGAGATCGCGCCCGATGGATCTCACGTCACCGGTCTTGCCCTTGTACGCGAACGCCGAGGTCCGCGCCACGACCTGCAGACCCTCCATGTGCGCCAGCTCGTTGGTGATTTCTTCGCTGATTCCGTCGCTCAGGTACTCGTCTTCAGCGTTGGCGCTGAGATTCGCGAACGGGAGCACCAGGATGTCGGTGGGTTTCGCCGCTGGCGTCGCAACCGGGGTCCTGCGACCCGGAGTCCGGCGCCGCCAGTCGTGGTGGCCGAGGCGCCAGGCGGCGACGGCCACGATGGGCAGGAGGACGATCCAGGTCGCGACGACCAGGTCCGACGCACCATTCGAGAGGTCGAAGCGTCCCGTGGCCCAGTCGGTGAACTCGAGAAGGCCCCAGCCGGCGGCCAGGTACACGCCGACCACCTGCGGAACGCCACGTCGCAGCAATTCGCTCACGAGTTTACCGGCCATCGGCTCCTCCGGCGCGAGGCGTCGGGCCGCGGACACCGACTGTTGGGCTTCGTATGCCTGTTGTTACCCGGGAAGAGCGAAAAGTTCGCCCTTCCACGGGCCGGCCTCCCTTAGCCGACGGGAATCCCGAACAGGGCCTTGAACTGCCATGACCGGTTGCGGGAGGCCGAACCGTCGAAGACATCCGAGATGCCGAGCGAGTAACGGCCGTCCAGGCCGAAGTACTTGCCGCCCGCGCTCCGGAACGCGAACGCGAGGCCGACGGGCCACGTCCACTCCGTGCCCTTGGCGCGATCACACGCGTCGCTGAGAGGCGAGCTGCTGTTCTCGCTGCAGCTCACTTTGAAGCCGATCCCGATCCCCGTATAGAAATTGAAGTTGAGGTCGTCGTTGTCGGTTGGAATGACGGCGCCGATGAGGAACGGCACATCGATGTAGGCGAGGTCTGCGAGATCCCGGCCGCCCTTCTGCACGTAGTTCGCCTCGAGGCCGACGAGGCTGTTCCGGCTCGTGCGGAACATCCCGAAGATTCCGCCGATGAAGCCCCACTGGGACGAAGTGTTGATGAACCCACCTTCGATGTCGCTCGTCGTGGCGCCGGCCGAAATTCCGACGATCGTCCTGGTGCGCTGCCCGAGGGCGGGCGTTGCCACGACCAGGCCCAGCACCAGCGCCAGCAGGCTTATTCGAAAACGACTCATGAATAGACTCCTTCAGGGTTCAGCTACATGGCGGCCGCGTCTGCCGCGTCTTCCGACTCGTACAACATTCCCGCCACCAGTTCCGCGACGATGCGGTTGGCGTCGTAGACGGTCTCCAGCGCGGCCCGGATGGCTCGCACATCGACCATCACGTTCCTGCCCTGCTCGGGCAGGTAGATGAAGTCGCGCGACAGGCCGTTGATGTTCCGATCAAAATTGAGACCCACGAGCTCGAGAGCCGGGGTGACCGCGGGCGAGCCGCTGTTTCCACCGTACGAATCCGTGGTAGAGATGAAGTTCAGCGGCGTGCTGAGATCAAGCCCCTCCGGTGGAGTCTTCCAGCGCTCGGGCAGGCTCCACTCCTCGCCGAGCCCCACGCCTTCGCCGTGCCCGAAGTAGCGGTCGTACAGGCCATAGAAGGTCGTGTACGGAGGCGCGATCGTGCCGTTGTAGGGATAGCCCTTCACGATGCCATCCGCGATGCGCGGCGAGAACGAGCCATCCGGTGGAATCTCGCTGCCGTATACCTCGAATCGGACGCGCCCCAGCGCGGCCTGCAGATCGTTTTCCTCGCTCGTCAGGACCCCCATGGCGGGCCGGAACTCGCTCGTGAGCGGAAGGAGTTCGGCGATCAGGGCCATCGCCGGATCGTCAACGCCGAGCGTACCGGCCTCGATGGCAGCGAGGGTGGCTTCGCCGCTGCCGAGAATGCTGTTCTCCAGCATGGCGTTGGCCGCCGCCTGGGCATCGAGCCCGCCGAGGGCAGCCTTCGTAATCGGATGGTCTGCCCCGAGGTAGCGCTCGAAGTCCGCGAACCGGTGCGCCAGGAATCCGACTTCGACTTCCGGTGCCCGGTCGCGTACCCGGCCCAGCTCGGCCATGAGCTGCACCATCTCTTCTTCCGACTCTCCGTCCGCGATGGCGTCGAGAACGGTCCGGGCGCGCATGGCGCGCGCCATCGTGATTGAGCCGGCGAACGTGCTGCCCATCCCCTGGAAGGCCCCGGTGTACGCCGCGAACTCCCGCTTCCGGACCTGGATCGCGGCCAGGCGGTCGAACAGGTCGCCGTAGGTGGCGCTCATCGCCGGGTCGGCGGCGATCGCCTCCTGGAGCTTTCGTTCCGCGTCGGCCTTGCGGGCCATGATCATCGGCTGGTTGAGAGCCTCCAGCCGGCCCGTATTCGCCTTCAACGAGTTTGACAGGCCGAACATCCAGTTGCGGATTCCAAGCGCGCGGGCGCCCTCCGGATCGGCCTTCCGGAAATCCGCCAGGACTCCGAGGCGCGTTCCGAGGAAGTGAACGGCGACCGGTACGGACACGTCGCGCTGATACTCCAGCTGAGCGATCGTCTTGAGCCGGTTCGTCTGACCGGGGTTGCCGATGATGAACACCGCATCGCCCGCCTCCACGCCGGCGCCCCAGCCGAAGTAGTGCTCGGGCTGATAGGGCCGGTCGTCCTCGTACACGCGCAGGAACGAGAAGTCGAGGTCATAGCGGGGATACGTGAAGTTGTCCGGGTCGCCGCCGAAGAACCCGAGCTCCACCTCGGCCGCCACGACGAGGCGCACATCCGTGAACCGGCGGAACACGTAAGCCGAGTATCGGCCCCCATTGTACAGGCCAATGACCTGCACCCAGATCGAGTCTCCACCCGAGGCATGCTCCGCCTTTAGCCGCCCCTGGACCTCCTGGACGACCTCGGAGCGAGCGGCGTCCCGGTCTTCGTCGGAAGCCGCGTCGGTCACGGCGAACACCTCGGCCGAGATGTCCTGAACCTGGATCAGCTGGTCGGCGTAATAGCCCGGAATCCGGCGTTCGTCGCCCAGGGTCCGGGCGACGAATCCATCGGAAAGCAGGTCCTCCCCTTCTCCGCTCAAGCCGGCGACGCGGCCGCGAACGCAGTGATGGTTCGTGGCCACCAGGCCGTGCGGCGACACGAACGATGCGGAGCAGCCCGGAATCCGAAGCACCGACAGCCGGGCCCGATCGAACCACTCGGGGCTCGCGTCGAATCCGTACGTCTCGCTGAAGTAGTCCGCGGGCGCGTACTCGAACGTCCACATCTTGCCGTAGTCGAATCGTCCCGCCTGGATCGTGTCGAGATCCACGCCGCCCATCTGGGCGCGCGCAGACTCCGAGGAGATGACCAGGAGCGGCAGTGTAACCGAGAGGGAGAGAGCGAGCCGAACGACCCGCCCGCGGAATCCGCAGGACCGAAGCATGGTTGCCTCCAAAGACATATGAACAACAGCCTTCCACCGAACACATCCCAACTGACACGCAGGCCTTGATTGGCACGGGCAAGATGCTGCGTCGGGCTCTGGTTGTCACCCCGCGTCCACCCGTGCCGATCACGGTTGGCCCGCTCCGCTTCGACGACTAGTTTTACCGTGCTGCTCCGCTCGAGTCGCGAACCAAACGGTTGGAGAGACTCATGATCGCTCTTCTCGTCAATGGCGAACGCAGGAACTTCGACGCCGATCCCGCCATGCCCCTCCTCTGGGTCCTCCGTGACCTGCTGAACCTCAAGGGTACGAAGTACGCGTGCGGCGCCGGCCTGTGCGGGTCGTGCACGGTGCACGTGGACGGTGAGCCCGTGCGCTCCTGCATCACGACCGTCGATTCGGTGGCCGGAAAGGCCGTCACGACGATCGAGGGACTGGCGGAGGATCAGCGCTTGCACCCGGTACAGGCGGCGTGGGTCGGGGCGAACACGCCCCAGTGC
>JABDQB010000251.1 GCA_013042495.1 Gemmatimonadota bacterium | reverse complement strand
TCCCTCGTCGGAACGGATCGTGATGCGGCGAACATTGCCTTCGCGAACCAGTTCCTTAACCCGGCTCAGCAGGTCGTCGCCGCAGACGGAGTATTCCTCGCTCTTCTGTTCATCAGCGCCTTCGGCGTCTTCCTTCGGTTCCTCGATCTCGACGTCCACCTCGACGCCATCGACTTCAGCCTCGGGCTGGCCGTCAGTTTTTTTTTGCTCGTCCGTCACATCGACCTCCAGTTCGTGAGTTCGTAGCGGCCCAATCCACCCGGATCAGACCTCCGCGTGCCCCCCATACGAGACTTGCGTCCGGCAGGTTTTGGACGGGACAGGAAGTCCCGAAGCGCGCCCTTCGGTCCACCCGGAATCCGGGCATTACACCCCGGGTCGTGACAACCCGCCATGCTACCGTTAGGATCACGATAACTTACACGGGCGGTGGTGGTTGGGACGTGACCTCGATGAGCCGGATGATCCCGGAGGGACACCGTGGAGTGGCGCATCTACAGCCGCACAGGGCGCGTGTACGGAGCCGAGCTGAAAGTGCCGGCCGTCGTTCGGACGGTGCACGGAGCGGTCGGAGCGGAGGCCGGTGACTACCTCGTCGTGGAGCTCGACTGTCAACGCGTCCGTTACTATCCGGCCCGCTATTTCCGCGACGCGTACCAGGCCGTGGAACGACCGATTCCTCTCAAGGCGCTCGCGGACCTCTCCCAGCTGGTAATCCGGCACGTCATCGAATCCGGCGAAGAGTCCATGGGCGAGACGTGCGTGAGGTGTGGTAAGCGACGCACTCGCACGGAGTTCGAGGGAGTTCCCACCTGCATGGACTGCGAGCTCAAGCTCAAGGCAGCGAGAGAAGAAACGCTCCGGTGTCAGCACGACGGAACCGAGATGCGCAAGGAAGTTATCCAGAACGTGATCGTCGACCGGTGCCCGGATTGCGGGGGGGTATGGTTTGACGGAGGCGAGCTGGAGATCCTGGGCGCCGCGTATCGGCGTGCGACCGATTTCGGAATGCCAGCCGAACTGGCATCTCGCCTGATCCACGGTCTGGTGGAGCGGGACGTGGACTGAGCGCCGCACCGACACTTGCCCACCCTCCTGGCGGCCGACCGTTCACCAGTCGCCAGTGCCGTCAATCGGCTTCCCAGTAGCACGATTCTTGATACACCAATCGCCATCTTCCGGGGGTGTATCAGGTGATCCACCGGTTACCACGAAAGGAACACGGAGCATGAGCAGCCCCGCAAATAGCGAAGTCCGACAGGAGATCGAGCGCTTCATGGCCAAGGTCATCAAGCGCAATCCGGGCGAGTCGGAATTCCATCAGGCCGTGCGGGAAGTCGCGCACAGCGTGATTCCGTTCACGTTCGATCATCCGGACTATCGCAAGGAGAAGATCCTCGAGCGGCTGACGGAGCCGGACCGGATCATCATCTTCCGCGTCTCGTGGGAGGACGACGAAGGCAACGTCCGGGCCGACCGGGCCTGGCGAGTCCAGTTCAACAACTCGATCGGGCCTTACAAGGGCGGGCTTCGTTTCCACCCGACCGTCAACCAGAGCATCCTGAAGTTCCTCGGCTTCGAGCAGGTGTTCAAGAACAGCCTCACCACGTTGCCCATGGGCGGCGGCAAGGGTGGAGCGAACTTCGACCCCAAGGGCAAGAGCGATCGCGAGGTCATGCGATTCTGCCAGTCCATGATGACCGAGCTGTACCGCCACATCGGCGCCCGCACGGATGTTCCGGCTGGAGATATCGGTGTCGGTGCGCGCGAGATCGGCTACCTGTTCGGCCAGTACAAGCGCCTGCGGAACGAGTTCGAAGGCGTCCTGACCGGTAAGGGCCTGGCCTTCGGTGGCAGCTTGATTCGGACCGAGGCCACGGGGTACGGCACGGTCTATTTCATGGAGGACATGCTGAAGCATCGGAGCGACAGCGTGGAGGGCAAGTCGTGCACCGTCTCCGGCTCGGGCAACGTGGCCATCTACACGATCGAGAAGCTGCTCGATTTCGGGGCGAAGCCGATCACGGCGTCGGATTCCGGCGGCACGATTCACGATCCGGACGGCATCGATCGTGAGAAGCTCGCGTGGATCAAGGAGCTCAAGGAAGTACGGCGCGGGCGGATCAGCGAGTATGCCGAGCACTTCGGCTGCGAGTACCTGCCGGGCAAGCGACCCTGGGTGGTCCCCTGCGATCTGGCTTTCCCGAGCGCCACGCAAAACGAGCTGGACGGCGGAGACGCCAGGACGCTGGTGGACAACGGGTGCTTCGGGGTCGCGGAGGGCGCCAACATGCCCAGCGACGCGGATGCCGTGGCCGTGTTCCAGGAAGCGAAGATCATGTACGGCCCCGGCAAGGCGGCCAACGCCGGCGGCGTCGCCGTCTCGGGTCTCGAGCAGAGCCAGAATTCCTCCCGCATCGCGTGGACGCGTGAAGAGGTGGACAGCAAGCTCAACAAGATCATGGCGGACATCCACGAACAGTGCGTGATCTACGGTGACTTGGAGAACGGCTACGTGGACTACGTGAAGGGTGCCAACATCGGCGGGTTCGTGAAGGTCGCGAACGCAATGGTCGGGTACGGCATCGTCTGAGACCAGCCGAACCAAAAGGTGATTCACCGCCGCCGGTGGCTTTCGGGTCGCCGGCGGCTTTCTTTCGCGGTCGGAACGCAACTTCGGCTGGCCGGTATTCGTCATGGCAGCCCGGGAGCGGCGGCCGGTAGATGACCCGTCCACAGGCTCGCTGGAAACGACCAACCGACAGGACGAGCTTCATGTCTTTTGCTACGAATATCAGGGGCGGCACGGTGGCCCTGGCCGGCTTGATGAGCCTCGCGATCCTGGCCTCACCGGTGCGGGTCCAGGCCCAGGCCCTCGCGGACACCGCCAACGCCTTCACGGCCGACCTCGGTGAAGACCTTCCGATCGATCCGGCGGTCACGGTCGGGCAACTGGATAACGGTCTCCGCTACTTCATCAGGGCCAACGAACGCCCGGAAAATCGGGCCGAGCTGCGGCTCGTGGTGAACGCGGGATCTGTCCTCGAGGACGGCGATCAACGGGGTCTGGCCCATTTCCTCGAGCACATGGCCTTCAACGGAACCGAGAACTTCGAGAAGCAGGAACTCGTCGACTACCTGCAGTTCATCGGCATGCGATTCGGAGCCGATGTGAATGCCTACACCGGGTTCGACGAGACCGTATACATGCTGACGGTGCCCACCGACAGCACCGAGATCGTGGAGACGGCTTTCCAGATCCTCGAAGACTGGGCGCACGGACTGGCG
>JABDQB010000371.1 GCA_013042495.1 Gemmatimonadota bacterium | reverse complement strand
CCAGAAACGCCTGGTTCGGCTGAAAAGCCGGATCCGAGTACGTCGTGTTGCCGAGCCCGATCGTGTAGAGCAGCACATCTTCGCCCCGGATCTGGTTGGCCATCTGCCGGCCGAGGTCGTGATTCAGAGCGTCCGAGGCGACCGGCTGGGGCGCCGCCTGCTCCGTCCACACGTTGCAGAACGTGAGGTTGCGGCAACCGCTCGCGGACGGCATACCGTCCAGGGGCAGCGAATCCGGATCGTCGTAGTACCCGCCGAGATGCTCCGGCGGGAGCTCCTGTGACGTGGCCATGATTCGGTCCTCTCCGCCGATCGTGCCGCGGAACGCCGTCGGGCGCCCATCGGTGAAGAACACCACGACCTTGACCGAGCGTTCGCGCACGTCACTGCTGGTGATCTGACCGTGGGCGAGTCTGAGGCCCTCGCCATAGTTCGTCCAGCCGGCCGAGGACATGCCGCTGATTTCGTTGGCCAGCGGAACGCGGAACCCGTGCGCGATCTGGAACCGGTTCGCGGCCCGCGTCTGAAACGACACGAGTCCGAGCTGGTCGATGTCGTCGTCGAAGTTCTGGATGAACTCCGTTGCGGCGGCCTGAAGGTCGTCCCACGCTCCGACCGTCCCGAGCGATCCGGACTGATCGACCACGAGGATGAGATCGACGGGAGGCACCGCGGCCACCGATCGCGCTCGCACGTCGAGGTGGTCGATACCGAGGAGCCGCATCAGAATGGTCGGAATCGTCTGGGTCGCGTCGACCTGGAACAAGCTCTCGCCCTGCTCGTCAGTGGAGACGGTCATGCTCAGCGCGGCGCCGTTGATCGTGCTCCCGACCCCGTTGGCGTACGCGGTGGCCGTGGCCTGCTCCCGCGCCGCGGTTTCGCCTGAGCGGAGCGTACGAGCTCCCGTGAGGGCGGCCGCGTCTACGGCCCTGACCAGGCGAAGGCGTGTCAGGTAGCCACGACCGGAATCCACGGCCAAGCCCGTCATACCGAGGATGAAGACCATGCCGACGGCCACGATCATCAGCACCGAGCCCCGCGCGTCCCGGATCAGACGACCCAACCTGTCGATCGACATCATCACGTCTCCTCGCTCGCTCAAAAGACCGCGCGCTCGTAGAGCACAGAGGGTGTGACTGTCCGGTACAACTGGCCCAGGGGAGTGATGGGTTCGTGGGTCAGGAAGACCTCGACCGCGAAGTGCGTACTTCCCTCAGTGAATCCGGCCATGGAGATCCACTCGGCGGCCGCGTCCACGTCCACGATCTCGCTCTTGGATTCGTACCCTGCGGTCGCGACCTGTGCCATGACGGTCGGCTGTCCACTCTGCACGACGATCCGGCTCACGATCGCGCCGCCGCGTCCGGTCATCTCGAGCGTTTCTCCGTTTGCCATCACCGTGGTCAGGACTTCACTCAGTGCCGTGCCGCGGGCCGCGATGTTCGCGCCCTCGCGGCTCAGGCCTGCCAGCCCGTGCACCCGGTCGTACGCGTGAGAGAATTCGACCATGCCGAGCAGGATGATCAGGATCATCGGCAGCACGAGTGCGAACTCGGCCACACCCTGGCCGCTGTCCGAGCGGACGAGGCGTGCGAGAGTGCGCCCGGCCCTATTGCGTTCGCGGTCTATTCGCTTGCTAATCATGATCGTCTCGTTCGTCTCAAGTCGTCAGGATCCCGAGGAGCCGTAGAACGGCTCATTTCGCATGGCTGCGGCCACGGAGAACCGCATATTCGGCAGCACATCCATGAAGCCCGGGAGGGTATAGTCGTAGCTGTACGTAAAGGTGATCCGGACCACGTCCTCCGGACCTCCGCCGTCCGCCGGTTCGATCACGATCGATTCGGGGACTACGGGAAGCGTGTAGGCACGCTCGGCAACGATAAGGCGGATCGAAGTCGCGCGGTCCAGGGGGTCACCGGTATCGGTGTCAGTCAGCTGATTGCCCGTGATGGCGAAGCGCGTGGCTTCGATCACCGCGTGCCGCGCTGTCAGCCGCGTGTGGAACAGGCGGCCGAACTCGAACACGGAGAAGAACAGCATGAGCAGCATCGGGGTGACCAGGGCCATCTCGATGAGCGCGCTGCCCCGCGTGCACCCGATCGACCGTCCGAGGCGGATCATGGCGCCGCGACGCTTCCGGTCCGTCTCCTGCCCCTTGTCTATCTGCCCTTGTATCACGTTTTCGCCTTGGTCTTGTCGGTGTCGAGGTGCGCTCCGTCTCGGGCGGGCGTCCTCGGTTGCTGGCCACCAGTCGAGGCACCGGGCATGCCAATCTCGAGGCGGGGGCGGTCGCGAAGCCAGCTAAGTGCTTGTGGCGGTGATCGTTGGCGTGGACACCCCGAAGGAAGCGTGTGAGGCGCGGAATCGGGTTTTGTGGCGCAGCCTCCACAAATCAGGCCTCACGCCCCCGGCCGGACGTGGTGCTCCGCCTGGCCGCAAACGGACTCGAA
>JABDQB010000364.1 GCA_013042495.1 Gemmatimonadota bacterium | reverse complement strand
CTCGAGGGCGTGGAAGGCCGCCTCGATCGCGAGAAACAGGCTCTCTTCGACCAGTTTACCGCGATGCAGGATTCGGTCACCACCCAGGTGGACGAGTTCAAGGCGGTGCGGGACACGTGGGAAGACGACGCGTACGCCGGGTACTTCGACATCGAGCAGTCGATCTTGACGGAGACGGGACGCCAGGTGTACGCCGACACGACGGGCGCGGAGGGGTATGTCACGCAGGCTTTGCCCTCTGCAGATTGGTGGGTCAACACCCGGATACGGATCCCGGTCGGCGAATTCGTCTGGAATCTCAAGATCGACCCGGCGCAGGTGGACACGCTTCGTCTCGATGTCACAAACGGCGACGAACGCATTCGCCTCTGATTCTGTGACGATCTCCGGGAGCGGCTGCGCGTGAAACCCGCGCGCGGCGGCGTCCTGGCAGCACCCCCGGCGACAGCCGGACATGGCCTCGCCGGACTTCATGCCCCTGACACTGGCGCGGAAACCACTCCATGAACGCCTCGACGTCCGAAGCCACCAGCGACCTCAGTTTCAAAGTCGATCGTGACCACGTTGGCTGGTTGACCTTCGATCGGCAGGGCGCGTCCGTCAATGTGCTGACGCCTGCGCTGATGCAGGAGCTGGACGCGTTGCTCTCCCAATTGGAATCGCGCATTGCGAACGGCCAGATGCTGGCACTCGTGATTGAGAGCGGGAAGGAGGGCGCGTTCTTCGCTGGCGCCGATGTCGAGGCCATCGCCAACCTCTCTTCCGCCGCACAGGCCCGCGAAGCCGCCAGCGTGGGTCAGCGCATATTCAGACGGATCGAACGCCTGCGAGTACCGACGATCGCAGCGGTCGACGGCGCCTGCATGGGGGGCGGCACCGAGCTGATCCTCCACTGCGACTATCGTATCGCCTCCGACAGGAGCTCGACGTCGATCGGCCTTCCTGAGGTACGCCTGGGCATCCTGCCCGGGTTTGGAGGGACGGTCAAGCTTCCCGCGCTCGTCGGGATGCAGAACGCGCTGGGCATCATTCTGTCCGGCAAGCCTGTGCGGCCCGCGCGCGCCCAGCGGATCGGCCTGGTGGACCGTGTGGCGCCATCGGCTCGATTCCGATCAGCCGTGAGCGAGTTCGCCGCCGAGGTCGTCAGTAAGCGCGTCCAGCCCGCGACGCCGCAGCTCGGGTTCGCCCAGCGTCTGCTGGAGAGGACGGGACCCGGACGCCGAATCATGTTCGGCGCCGCGCGAAAGCAGGCGGCTGCGGAGGTTGGGAGCTTCTATCCGGCTCCTTACAGGGCCATCGACGTCCTGTCGAGCGCGGTGGGCCTGAAAGCGGACGCGGCGTACGCGCTCGAGGCCACGGCGCTCGGCGAACTCGCGGTCACGCCCGAGTCGCGTAACCTCGTCCGAGTCTTTCGCCTGTCGCAGGCGGCCCGGAAGGCATTGCCCCCCGACGTGACGGAACGCGGGCGGCCAGTCGAGAAGATGTGCGTAATCGGGGCGGGCGTGATGGGCGGAGCGATCGCCGAGCTCGCCGCCGCGCACGACATCCCGGTGGTGCTGAAGGACATCGAGCAGGATGCCCTGGACTCCGGACTTCGCCATGCGGCCGACCTGCTCCGCAAGGCAGCGGTCGCACGGGTCTTCAGCGACGAGGAAGCGTCCCTGAAGTTCGCCCTCATCACGGGTACCCTGGAGTACGGAGACATCGAGGACGCGGACCTCGTGATCGAGGCAGTCGTCGAGCGCATGGCCGTGAAGCAGCAGGTCTTCCGTGAAGCCGAGGCCGCAACCGGGAACGCGGTATTGGCCACCAACACGTCCGCCCTGTCAGTGGACGAGATGGCGAACGGGGTCGTCCGTCCCGGTGCGGTGCTGGGGCTCCACTTCTTCAACCCGGTGCACAAGATGCCGCTGGTGGAAGTGGTGGCCGGGCCACGCACGGACGCCGAGGCGCTGGCAACCGGATTCGGTCTCATCCTCGCGCTGGGCAAGACACCCGTGCTGGTCGCCGATCGGCCGGGCTTCCTCGTGAACCGGCTGCTTGCCCCATATCTGAACGAGGCCGGGTTCCTGCTCGAGGAGGGGCGCGGTGTCGAAGACATCGACGCCGCGCTCGAGAGCTTCGGCATGCCGATGGGCCCTCTGCGGCTGCTGGACGAGATCGGCTTCGACGTCGCGCGCCATGCCAGCCGGGAGATGGCGTCGTCGTTCGGCGATCGGATGACGCCCTCCGGCGTCCTGGACCGCATGATCGATGACGCCCGCCTGGGCAGGAAGAACGGATTGGGATTTCATCGGTATCAGGACGGCAGGGACCGTGGGGCGGACCCTACTGTTGAAGCCCTGTTCGCGAAGAACAGCGCGCTCGCGGCCGGGCCGGCGGCCTCCGCTTCGGATGCGGAAGAGGTTCGCAGTCGCTGTCTGTACGGCATGGTGAACGAGGCCGCGCACGCGCTGGAGGAAGAGGTCGTCGATGGACCGGATTCCGTGGATCTAGCCATGGTCCTGGGAACGGGGTTCCCTCCGTTCCGCGGTGGCCTGTTGCGTTGGGCCGATGCCGAGGGGATCCAGAAGATCCATGATGCGCTGACGGAATACGCCGGCGCGCTCGGAAGCCGCTTCGCCCCCGCACCGCTGCTGGTGCGGATGGCCGAGCAGAACCGGACGTTTACCGATCTTAACTAGACGCCTGATCGACCGCAGATCCCGCACCCGAGGGGTCCCGGCACGCGGGGACGCGGGGACTCCCACCGTGGCCATCGTGTATCGCCGTCCGCCTGATGTCGTGCAGCATTTCTCCCAGGAACTCCTGCATGATGGAGCCGCGTGCAAGATCACCCTGCTCGTGCTCGAGGCAGACGACCCACCTCTGCCCGTGGGGGGAGCCGTGGTCCCTTCCGGCGGGGCTATTCTGTGGTTCATGTTCCCGGGAAAATCCTACGAGGTGGGAGCGGTCTACGACGCGGACGCTGCCTTTCTCGGATACTACACCAACTTCGTGCAGCCACCACGTCCCGAGACGGCGGTATGGCATCTCACCGATCTCTTCCTCGACGTGTGGCAGGCTCCGGATGGTCCCCCGAGGTTGCTGGACGAAGACGAGTTGACCGAGGCGGCGGAGCGTGGCTGGCTCGGTGCCGAGGACGTGGCGCGCACACGCGCGGAGGCCGCTGCCGTGCTTCGGGCCGCGCGAGCCGACCGGTGGCCCCCGGCCGTCGTGCTCCGAAACCCGCTCGAGGCCGTGCCGTCGCTCCGGTTCCGACGGGACACTCCAGGGACCTTCTTCGCGAATCTGGTCGTCGGTCGGTTGATCGCGTTCGGCATCTACGCCCTGGGCGCGATCTCGATCACGTCGGTCGCTTTTTCCGCCTTTACCGATGCGCTTCAGCCGGGGGCGGGTCTGACCGCCGGGCGGGCCGCCTGGTTCGGTTTGATAGGGGTCGAACTCCTGGTCCTGCTGGTGCTCGCGCTGGCTGGCAAACTGCCGGCCACCCGAAGGCCGCGCCCGGAGGAGGCCGTCACTGAACGTCTGCTGTTCTTCGGGACCATGGTCTCGGGAGCCGCCGTGATGCTCTACCCGGACAGCCAGCTGTGGAAGGGGGCGCTGACCGGACTATACGCGACCCTGGCCGTATTCCTGTCGATATTCGCGGTTAGTCGGGCCGTGTTCGATCGACGGTTTCCGGTCCTGGCCGTGACCGGGCTGGCCGTGTGCGTCGTGGCTCTCCTGGTTCTGCTCCTGTAGCGCAGGAGAGGCGACAGGATTCCATCAGATGGGGCGGGTTTGCCCTCGGCGCAAGGCGATGAGATTCCCCTCGACCTGCGCCCCTTCTCTGTACGGCGCGGCGTCCGCTGCCACCACCTCGCCGTCCTGCACGAAGTTGTAGCGGTCCACGATTCCCCGGTGTATGCGGGTGTCATGACCGATCCGGCAGTGATCCATCACGATCGAATCGACGATCTCCGCGCCGCTCTCGATCCACGTATTGCGCCCGATGACCGACCGGACGATGCGGGCGTCGTCCACCACGCTGCCCACCCCGAGTGAGCTGTCCTCGATCGTTCCTGACAGCACGCGGGGACTCGCCCGGTGATAGGCCTGCGAATGGATGGGCCACATGCGGTTGTTGAGGTCGAAACTCGGCTGGGCTCCCAGCAGGTCCATGTGGGCCGACCAATATGCCTGCAGGTTGCCGACGTCCCGCCAGTACCCGACTTCTTCGTACGGCTTCACGCCCGGAACCCGGTTCCGGTGGAAGTCATAAGCGGAGACCCTATACGCCGGATCCTCGACCATCATGGGCACGATCGTCTTTCCGAAGTCGGGCTCCAGACCCTCCTCCACCACGCGTTGCAGCACCTTCACAAGGGCGCCGGGCTCGAAGATGTAGTTCCCCATCGACGAGTAGGCCCAGCCGGGTCGATCCGGCATTTCCGGCGGATCGGCCGGTTTTTCAGCCCACGCGACGATCGTATCGTCGGCGGCGGCCTCGGCGACTCCGAACCCCGAGGCTTCGGAAACGGGTACCGGAAGCATGGCTACGCTTAGGTCGGCCTTCTTCTTCGTGTGAAACCGGATCATGTGGCCGATGTGCATCCGGTAGACGTGGTCGGCCCCGAAGACGGCGATCAAGTCCGGACGGTAGTCGTATATGAGATTGAAGTTCTGGTACACGGCATCCGCCGTCCCGCGGTACCACTCTTTGCCGACGCGCATCTGTGGCGGAACCACCGTGAGGAAGTCGTCCGGGTGGGGCGTGCTGAGCCGCCACCCCTCACGCAGGTGATGGATCAGAGACTGCGACCGATACTGGACGAGCACGAAGTTCGAATAGATGCCCGAGTTCAGAAGGTTCGACAGCACGAAGTCAACGATACGGTAGCTGCCACCGAAGGGCACCGACGGCTTGCTCCTCTCTTCGGTCAACGGCATGAGCCGTCGGCCTTCGCCTCCGGCCATCACCAGCCCGAGTACTCGCAGGTCGCCTCGCATCACGATGCTCCGTTCAAGTCATCGATGGCCTGGCGATACAGCCGCTCGTACTCGAGCCCACTGCGGTGCCAGGAGAAGTCCGGCGCCATCCCCGCTCTGATCACCCCGGCGAGCTGGTCCGGCCTGGCGTACAGGTCCCGCGCGAAGTCGAGGGCCCAGGAGAGGGTGGGCGCGTCGAAGTGATCGAACATCACCCCCGTCGCGACGCCGGTCTCGAGCGCCGAGGGCGAAGCGTGTGTCACGCTGTCCACCAGAC
>JABDQB010000362.1 GCA_013042495.1 Gemmatimonadota bacterium | reverse complement strand
CCGTTGTCGGGCCAGCTGTTGAGCGGAGCGAAGCGCTGGGGGCCGTTTCCGGCGCCGCCGCGACCGTCCTCGATGCGGTACGTGCCGGCGCTGTGCCAGGCCATCCGGATGAAGAGAGGCCCATAGTGGCCGTAATCCGCGGGCCACCAGTCCTGCGAGTCGGTCATCAGCGCATAGAGGTCCTTCTTCAGGGCTTCCAGGTCGAGTTTCTTGAACTCCTCGGCGTAGTCGAATCCCTCACCCATCGGGTCGCTCTTCTCGGAGTGCTGATGGAGAATCTTGAGGTTCAACTGGTTGGGCCACCAATCACGGTTCGAGGTGCCACCACCGGCCGTGGGGCCGCCCGCTCCGCCCGTCACCGGGCACTTGCTATCGTCGTTCAAAGCGTACTCCTTTCGTTTCTCTCAACCTATCCACCGTTCTGCCGTGAATACAGTACCTTCGGCGCGACTCGATGCAGGACGATACCGACGGGTCCGATGTGACCAGAACAGCCTCTCTCTTGTCCAAGATCGTAACTACGTCGATCGCACATGCATCAGGGCACAACGAAGGAGGCGGACTTGGACTTCGGCGCATTGACCCAATCGATAGTCTCGCAAATCGGGCAGTACCTCCCCACGGTAATTGGGGCGCTCGCCATTCTCTTACTCGGTTGGATTGTCGCCGTGGTGTTGCGGGCGGCAACCCGGAGGCTGCTCGGGGCGGTGGGGCTCAACCGGCGCCTTCACTCGGGCACGGAGACCTCGGTGGACCTGGAGGGACTCGTCGCTCGAGGCGTATTCTACGTCGTCATTCTGCTCGCCTTCGTCGCGTTTCTGAATGCGCTCGACCTGTCGCTCGTATCTCAACCGCTCCAGGAGCTGGTCTCCACGTTCCTGGCCTTCCTGCCGAACCTGGTGGGCGCAGCCGTCCTCGCTCTGGTGGCATGGCTGGTCGCCACGGTTCTGCGAACGGTCACGGTGCATGCGCTGCGCTCTGGTCATCTCGACGAGAAGATCACGGCGGCGGCCGACATGCGGCCGGTCAGCGAAAGCCTGGGGCAGGCGGTATACGGCCTGGTCCTCCTTCTGTTTCTGCCGGCGATCCTCGGAGCCCTCAGGCTGGATGGGCTGCTGACACCGGTTCAGAATCTGGTCGGGGAGATCCTGAATTATCTTCCCAACATCATCGCCGCGGCTGCAATCGCGATCATCGGCTGGTTCGTCGCCGGCCTGATTCGCGATATCATCTCGAGCCTGCTGGGTGCAGCCGGGGCGGACCGGCTTGGCGAGCGAATCGGACTGCGGGGGGACCTGACCCTGTCTCGCCTGATGGGCCTGGTCGTCTTCGTGCTCGTGCTCGTTCCGGCGGTCGTGGCGGCGCTGGAGGCGCTGGCGATCGACACGATCTCGGCTCCGGCCAGCCGGATGCTCGAAGCCTTCCTCGGAACCCTGCCCAACGTTTTCGCTGCCGCCCTCATATTGGGCCTGTCGTACCTGGTCGCGCGCCTGCTCGGTACGCTGACGACCAGTCTACTCGCTGGCGTGGGTGCCGATGCCCTTCCCGAGCGGCTCGGACTCGGCGGCACGGTCTCTGATCGGGTCAAGATCTCGGACCTCGCCGGCAAGTTCGTGGTCTTCTTTCTCCTGCTCTTCGCTACCGTCGAGGCGGCCGACGTGCTCGGCTTCGGACAGATCTCCGACCTGGTCGCGTCGTTCACCGAGTTTGGCGGACAGGTCCTTCTCGGCCTGGCCGTGATCGGAGTGGGTCTGTGGCTGGCCGGCATCGCCCACGCGGCCGTGCTGTCCGTCGCGACGAAGAACGGGCCCTTCCTCGCCGGCCTGGTCCGTGTCGCGATTCTGGGCGTGATCGTGGCCATGGGCCTGCGGGCGATGGGTATCGCGGACGACATCGTGAACCTGGCCTTCGGTCTCACACTCGGTGCCGTCGCGGTGTCGTTCGCGCTGGCGTTCGGGCTCGGAGGGCGGGAGGCAGCCGGCAAGCAGCTCGATCACTGGCTCAGCGGCCTGCGCGGAGACCGGTAGAGTTCCTGACGGCCACCGCGTTGTAGATCCTTCATTCTGAGGCGCCCGGTTGTCTCGCCCAGGCTCGAAAGCCTGCGGCGACGCGCCGGGCGCTTCGGAGGGTAGTCTTCCCGACGGCGAGTTGAGACGTTCCGACCGCCGATTCTCGCGCGTGATCTTGTGGCTCCTGTACAACAGGTGGCGATTCGTCGCCACGCACCGGCGGAGCCCGGGCGACCGGCTTTGACCCCGTAGCCCGTGATCTGACAACCGTTTATGTTGATAGTCGTTTGCCGCTCGCCATGGCACAGTGCTGGCGGCAATTCAGGTGTTCGGCGGATGAGCGGGGCCGAGTTGCGCCCATCCGGGTTCAATCATTGCGTGTCGTGTTTCACGGAGAGGCGATGCCGTCAACGCTTCCACCAGGCGTATTCTGGGCCGAGGATATGGAGACTCTCGAGGCCGACCCCGTCGCACGATTGGCCCAGGCCCGGAAGTACATGCCGATACCTGTCGCGTTTCGGGAAGCGGCGACGGCTCTGCGCACCCTGATTCTGGAGCAGACGAAACAGCGGATCGACGGCACAGATCTTCTGTCTGAGCTGTATGTGAACGCTGCACAGGCGAACTTCCTTCTGACTACGCCCTTCGTCCCCGGAGCGGGCTCGCGCTACAACGTGGCGGCCACCATTCCCAAGCACGTGTGGAAGCGACTTCCGATGCCGTACCCGGCCATCGGATACCGGCGGCTTCGCCTCCTGACCCCGACGGATTGTAACTGGCTCGTCGTGGCCTGGGGCGAACCCGACGCCCACGTGTCAGCCCAGGAGTATCACCGGGCCGTGTGGGATGAATACGTTGCGAAATGTGCGAGTGAGCGGCGCAGCTGGGATCGACCCAGACGGCCGGCCCGGCGCTGAATTCCGCCCGAGCACGCGGCGCTGGACGTCAATTCGGCCACTTCTCGCGCGGGCTCAGGTCTTCTTCCCACGGATCGAACGGATCGCCCGCGTTCGACCAGGTGTCCTCCGGACATCCGGCTCGCTGAGCCACGTCTCCACCGGCCATGCAGGCCGTCCGCAAGGTAGGCGCCTCGGCCTCCTGTTCCTCCGGTCCCGCCAGGGAGGTGCCATCGCACGCGCCAAACGCTGCGAGGAGAAACGCTACGAGCGCCAGCCTGAAGTGCATGAGCAGCATCACTGAACTCCTTTCTACGGGTCACTCTCGCCAGTATCGCTGCCGAGCGTCACCCGGTCGTCATGCCAGTAGCGTTTCACACTTCCGCCAGGTGGCTCGGGGAGAACGTGGGCGACATTGCCATCGAAGTGGAAGGAGCCCCGCTTTTGCGGCCAGGAGCAGGCAACCGTGAGGCGTCAGGTGCTCAACCGGGCGCTCCGCGCTTCATTGCCCTTCGTGTACATTTGGCGCACCTTACACTCCCGGATGTGCGAGATTGTCCTCCCGACAACGAGTCGCTCGGTACATGAAGAAGTTCATCCACGAGATTCACCGCCGCTCGCTCTGGCAGGTGCTCGGCATCTACGCCGTCGGCGCGTGGGTGGCCCTGCAGGTCGTGGATGTCCTGGGCCAGAACTTCGGTCTTCCGGAGTGGTTTCCCGCTTTTGCGCTGGCACTCCTGGTGCTCGGACTTCCGATCGTCCTGGCCACCGCCTTCGTGCAGGAAGGGGTTCGCGGCCCGGAACCGTTTGCTCAGGCCGCACCGGATGGCGCGGCGCCCGACGATGCTCCGCCGCGAGTGGCCTCAAGCGGCACGCTTCTGACCTGGAAGAACGCGATTCTCGGCGGGGTGGGAGCATTCGCGCTGTGGGGCGTCGTGGCCGCCGGGTGGATGCTGCTGGGTCCCGGGGCGAGGCCGGGTGCCGGTGAACCGGGATCGGTAGCTGCCAATCCAGAGGCGACTCGCGACCTCCGTTCCGTCGCCGTGCTACCCTTCGCCACGCGCACCGCAGCGGAGGAAGACGAGTACTTCGCCGAGGGGATGCACGACGATCTCCTGACACAACTTGCCAAGATCGACTCGCTCAAAGTCATCTCCCGTACGTCCGTGATGGAGTACAAGGGTGTCAACCGGAACATCCGCGAGATCGCCGACGAGCTGGAAGTGGCAACCGTGGTCGAGGGAGGCGTCCAGCGATCCGGCGAGCGGGTGCGCGTGAACGTGCAGCTGATCGACGCGAGTACGGACCAGCACCTGTGGGCTGAGACGTACGACGAGGAGCTGACGGCCGCCAACGTGTTCGCGATCCAGAGCGACTTGGCGAAGAAGATTGCGTCGGCTCTCAGAGCGACGCTGACGCCCGAGGTCGCGGAGAGAATCGAGGAGCGGCCGACGGAGAGCCTCGCGGCGTACGACCTGTACGTCCGGGGCCGGTTCATCTTCGACAACCGGGGCAGCACCCGCGACGGCGTGGAGGCCGCGGCGGATCTGTATCGCGAGGCGACGGTGGTGGATTCCATGTACGCTCTCGCGCACGCCGGGCTGGCGGCCGCGCAGCTCCAGTTGTTCAACCTCG
This sequence comes from Gemmatimonadota bacterium, assembly GCA_013042495.1. Taxonomy (GTDB): domain Bacteria; phylum Gemmatimonadota; class Gemmatimonadetes; order Palauibacterales; family Palauibacteraceae; genus Benthicola. The sequence goes on along the minus strand of JABDQB010000362.1, from coordinate 2,374 downwards.
GCTACCTCTCCGAGGAGGAAGCATTGCCCCCCGCGCGTGAGTCCCTGGAGAAGGCCCTGGCGTTGAATCCCGACCTGGCCGAAGGGCGTTTGCTCCGCGCGCAACTCCTGCGACTCGAACTGCGGCCCATCGAGGCAGGCAGAGAGATCGAACGGGTGCTCGAACTCAACCCGGGCAGTGCACAGGCGCACGCGCAGTACAGCCAGGCGTTGCTCGACCTCGGCCGACCGGACGAATCGATCGTGGAGGCCCGCCGCGCCGTGCAGCTCGACCCGCTGTCCGTGGGTTTGCGGCGGGCGCTGGTTGCGCGGCTGGCCTGGGTGAGTGATCTCGACGGGACGATCGAGGAGTCGCGGAAGCTGCTCGAGCTGGAGCCGACCGAAGCCGACGCGCACTACTATGCCGGCATGGCCCACACACTGAAGGGCCAGTCAGAGGACGCGTTCGAGTCATTCCGGCGAGCCATCGAGTTGAACCCGGACGATCCCTACTACCCGGCCGGCCTGGCGTGGGCGTACGCGAGGGCAGGGGACCGGGAGCAATCGCTCGAGTATCTGGGGCGGGCGGAGGCAGCGGGAGTACCGCTCAAGGAAATCGGGCTCGTGTATGGGGCGCTCGGTGATCTGGACCAGGCGTTCGAATACCTCGAGCGGGGTTACGAACAGGAGCCTGGCACCCTCGCGGGGATCAGAGCAGACCCCTCCGCCGATCCGCTGCGGGCCGACCCTCGCTGGGACGCGTTGATGGAGCGGATGTCGCGGGAGTAGGGTCTACGGCTCCGCCCAGAGTACCTCTTCCGTCAAACTCTCCGGCAATCCGGGGTGTCGCTTCTGCAGGTAGGTCCCCATCGAGATCGCCGCGAGGACGTTGCCCACCAGGATGGCCCACCACGCGACTTCCTGCATGATCCACGTGCCGAGCAGGGCGACGAGAAGCACGACGAACGTCTCGAACACCACGAAGAGCAGAATCAAGCCGAACATTAACGGCGGGAACTTGACCACCTGGGTTATCAGGGCAGACGCGACGATTCCCAGCAGACTGAATGCCGCGACGTGGTATAGCGTGTAACCCAACACGGTACCCGGAGAGACGAGCACGGCATCGGCAGCCGCGGCGCCGTACAGCATGGCGGAACCCAGGGCCGCCGGCGTGTACAGGGGGCGGCCTACGACCATGTCCACGACCAGGAACCAGAGCGCCACCACGGCCGCCCCGATAAGCCCGGCCGTCAGGCCGTCCCGAACGACCGGACTGCCGAAAGCGCCTTCCGCGAAACCCGTCAGTCCCTCCTCCGTCGACGCCCATCGCAGATAGACCATCATCACGGCGCCCGCGACCACGTTTCCGAAGAAGACGATCGGCCAGGCCGGCGCATCGACGATAGTGGCACCCGAGACTGCGAGCGCTGCGTAGAACAGCAGGGAGTAGGCGAAGAGGCCGTAGGCGGTTCCGACAAGCAGGGTGCGCGGAGAGGAGCTCGATTCGGTCACGACCGATGCCAGGACGCCCAGCATCACGAAGGCGACGAAGTGAACGATCGTGAACAGCGCGATGTGAACCGACGTGATGTCCAGGGCTCCCTGGCCGAGGAGGTTGGCTGCCAGGAACGTCGGAGTGGCCAGCGGCTCGCCCCGTATGAGATCGAAGAGGAAGTAGAGGACGATGAGCACGGCGCCAGCCAGGAATCCAGCCATCGCGCCCGATACCAGGCATCGTCGGTCTATCTTCATCAAGGCCTCCAGCACCGCTGAGTCATGCTCGGTCGACAACCATATATCAACACAATAACAAAAATGAGACGCTCCGTGTGCCTCTCCGCCTCGGATCAACACGGCTGCGTGAAACACGGAGGGTCGGCAGCCGTAGTATCTTGAGATCGCTCATCGACCTCCCTCGACCGCGAGCCCGGGCATGGACAGGATCTGGCAGGACATCCGATACAGCTTCCGTTCTCTGCGTCGCGGCGGGCTCCTGATCGTGATCGCGGTCCTGTCACTCGGAGTCGGCATCGGGTCGGTGACCACGATCTTCACCGCCGTTGACGTGTTCATGCTCCGGCCGCTGCCCTACCCCGACTCTCAAGATCTGCTCTCGATGTACACGACGAACCAGGACCGCGGGTGGATGTGGGTGTCGTTTTCGGTTCCCGACTTCGTCGACTTCCGGGAGCAGAGCCAGACCATGGACGTCGCCGTGTCTGACGGCGCCTCCTTCAACCTCTCCGAGGGTGACCGTCCGGAACGGGCGCAGGGCCGCCTCCTAAGCTCCAACTGGCTCCGCGTTCTGGGCGTTCAGCCGGCGTTCGGCCGAGGTTTCACCGAGGAGGAAGAGATCGAGGGACGGGACCAGGTCGCTCTGATAAGTCACGGAC
>JABDQB010000356.1 GCA_013042495.1 Gemmatimonadota bacterium | reverse complement strand
ACGTTTACGTGGGGCCAGGTCCGATCTGGCGGTGATGTCGAGGTCGGTGTCCATCCTATGCTTCTATCACTTCTGGGTCCTGACGCGGAACTGGAGATGCGGAGCGCAGGAGAGCGCGTCGGTAAGGGCGAACCCCTGATGACGATCGGAAGCGGGAAGCGTCGGCTGGTCGTCCGATCACCGATCTCCGGCAGCATCATCATGGCTAACGCTGCTCCGTCCGGTGCGACGGGCTGGCAGATTCGAAGTGACCGGACGTGTCTCATCGAACCCGACGATCTGTCGGAAGAGGTACCGACCTGGATGCTCGGGAAGCCCGCTGTCGACTGGAGTCGGGCGCAGTACGGACGGATTCGAGATCACCTCCTCGAGAGAACCGCTGATCCGGCAACCGGACTCGCACTCGCCGATGGTGGCGAGCTGCCGGTCGGGGCTCTGAATCAACTGGACGCAACCGCCTGGTCGGACTTCGAGGACGAGTTCCTCTCCGCGTGAACCCGGTGGAACGCGACAGCAGGGAGACAGTGGTCATCCCCCCGGACCTTTCATCTCTCAGGAGGCCGAGATGCGTAGACGGTCTGCCGTAAAGACGCTGGCCCTTGCCGCGGGGTCTACCCTGGCGGGAAGGAATCTGGCCCAGGCGCGCCAGCCGAGTCACGGGAATGCCTTGGCAGCCACGGCCGAGTCGCGTGCTATCCTCGTGGACACCACGAAGTGTCTCGGTTGCAGGATGTGCGAGCGAGCCTGCGCCGAGTCCAACGGACTGCCGGAACCGGCGAAATCTATCGAGCCAGGCAAGCTCCGCGACACGTCGGAGACTCAGTTCACCGTCGTGAATCGCTATGAGACAGAGAACGGTCCGGTGAACGTCAAGCGTCAGTGCATGCACTGTCTGCAACCGGCGTGCGCGTCGGCCTGCCTGACGAAAGCAATGCTCAAGACGGCTGATGGTCCCGTGATTTGGCGAGGTGACAAATGCATGGGTTGCCGCTTCTGCATGCTCTCGTGCCCGTTCGATGTCCCGAAGTTCGAGTACGATAGCGCGAATCCGCGCATTCAGAAGTGCTCGATGTGCTTCGACCGACTCCGCGAGGGAGAGTCGCCGGCCTGCGTCTCGGGGTGTCCGGCGAAGGCCACCGTCTTCGGGACCCGGACGGAGATGCTGGAACTCGGATGGTCGAGGATCTACCACGAGCCCGACAAGTACGTGCACCACATCTATGGCGAGCATGAGGCCGGAGGCACCGGGCTGCTCTACCTGGCTTCCGTGCCGTTCGATCAACTCGGTTTCCGCACTGACCTCAGTCGAGAGTCGTATCCGACGTTCACTCGCGAGTTCCTGTACGCGGTTCCGTTCGTATTGACGATGTTCCCGCCCTTCCTGTTTGCCGTGAGCAGGGCCACGGCCGGGTATCGTCAGGAAGATCCGGAGGCCTGAAAATGGCAACCGTTTCGGCGGATACACCCGGTTTCTGGAACGGGACTCGACGCTTCGCCCGGTTCCTGGCAGGTGAAATGAAGCCTCGCGGGAGGCTTCTGACGCCGTTCAACGTGATCACCGTCGTGATCATGGCCACGGCAGCGGTGATTCTGTATGTCCGCTTCACGCGCGGCCTCGGCTCGGTCACGAATCTCAACCAAGACGTCCCGTGGGGCCTGTGGATCGGGTTTGACGTGATTACAGGAGTGGCATTCGCTGGTGGAGCGTACGTGCTCACCTTCATGGTGTACATCCTTAACCAGGAAAAATACCACCCGATCGTGCGCGTGACGGTCCTGAACGGCTTCCTGGCCTACGTATTCTATGCCGGAGCCCTGTTGCTGGACCTCGGGCGCCCGTGGAATGTGATCAACCCGATCATCGGCAACTCATTCGGGGTCAGCTCGGTCCTCTTTCTCGTGGCGTGGCACTTCCTCCTCTATATGACCGCCGAGCTTCTCGAGTTCGCGCCCGCGATCGCCGAGTGGGCGGGGTGGCCTCGGCTGCGCCGGTGGCTCAACCGGCTGACGCTAGGGGCAGTCATATTCGGAATCACCCTTTCGACCCTGCATCAATCGGGTCTCGGGGCTCTGTATATGATGGCCCGGGACAAGGTCCACCCGCTGTGGTACTCGGAGTTCATCCCCATCATGTTCTTCGTGTCCAGCATCTTCGCCGGACTCTCCATGGTGATCTTCGAGGGCTCGATCACGCACCGCGTGTTCCATCACCGAGTGGGGCCGGATCTCGAGAGATCGCACGACTCGATCCTTCGGGGCCTGGCTCGAATCTGCGCCGGGACGCTGTTCGTCTACCTGTTCATGGAATTGATCGTTTTCGTACATGGACAGAAATGGGACTACCTCGCAACGGGCTGGGGTGCCTGGTACTTACTGGAGGTTGTGGGATTTGTTGCGGTTCCAAGCGTTCTCTTCCTCCGAGGGGTGGCCCGGAAGAGTCCAAGGGTGATCGGCACCGCCGCGATTCTCACCCTCGTGGGGATCATGCTGAACCGACTCAACATCTCGGTGATCGCCTTCAAATGGTACCTGCCGGTGCGTTACGTACCTACCTGGCAGGAAATCGTCGTCACACTCGCCGTCCTGTCGGCTGAGATCTGGGTGTTCCGATGGGTGGTCAACCGGATGCCGGTCCTCGACGACGCGCACGTCCGGTCGGGCCGGCTGGAGCGCGTAGAGCGTGCTTCGGCGTCCGCAGCGTGAGAGGGTACAGAGATGGAAGGCATGGGTGCAGTGGATATCTTCGCGACGAAGGGTATCGAATACCTCATCGTCATCTTGTTCCTGGCCGCGCTCGTGTTCTACTGCAAGCTGCTCGGGCCGGAGGAGCCTGAGGAGGTGCCGGCAAGAGCCCGGCCGTCAGGCAGGGGATGGTTTGCCGCCCCTCGCAATTACCTGTTCCACCCCGGTCACGCCTGGGCAGCGCCCGAGAACGACCGGCTCTACCGCGTGGGAATGGACGATTTCGCGCAGCAACTCGTCGGGGAACCCTCGGCTCTCGATCTTCCCAGTCCGGGGGACCCGGTCAGACAGGGAGAACTGGGATGGACCGTGCGGGTGGGTCCACGCTCGGTTCGAATGCTGTCTCCGGTCGACGGGGTCGTGGAGTCTGTCAATCCGGAAGTTCGGAGTGCACCAGCCATCGTCAACGATCAACCCTACGAGCGGGGCTGGCTGCTGAAGGTGCGCGTAGCCGATCCCGGGAGGCTTCAGCGGAACCTTCTCTCGGCGGACGTGGCCCGGGATTGGCTTGACCGGGCGGCCGAAGGGCTGAGGGCCATGTGGACCCGGGAACTGGGCGTCGCGCTTCCCGACGGTGGTGCACCAGTGAAGGGATTCGGCAGGGCGATGTCGGACGATCACTGGGACCAGTTGGCGGAGGAACTCCTCCTTAGCTCGAGTCTGCCGGACAAGCGGCGAGGCTGATGCGACACAGCTCACGGCAAGATGGAGGGAGCTGAAGATGGACCGCGCGGGCACGACCAGAATGCCACACGAGGAGCTTCCCTGCATCTGGGTTGTGTCGGGTATTCTGAGCTATCACCTGTGCGATCGGAACTACGAGTGCGATGGGTGTGAGCTGTATCACGCTCTCAGCGGAGAAGGAAGAGCATCCTGCCACCGGGTCGAAGGAGTGCCGCCGGACTCGGGCGCCATATCCGACGCGGCGTCACCTTCGGGGCAGGCCAGCTCACACCTCTCACACCTATTGGTTGGTTGCCGATTGTACCTCGACCGGCCTTACCGTCCACCTCACTTCTGGCTGACGGAAGGCGGGGCCGGGCTCGTTACGGTGGGCCTCGACGGATCCCTCCTGAGAATGCTGAGCCCGATTCGACGCGTCGTGAGTCCGGGACCGGGCCTCTGCCTGGAACGAGATCAGCCATGTGGTTGGATCGCGCGCGAGCAAATGGCCGTTCCGCTCCGGATGCCGGTTGCCGGGGAGGTTGTCGAGACGAACGTGGCGTACGCGGAGGCGAGCGAACCGTGCCGGCTGCCGGAAGGAGACGACTGGCTGTTCCGCGTGCGACCATCGGAGTCCCTCGATAGCGTACCGGGACTGGTTCGCGCCGAGAATACTCTCGCCTGGTACGCCGATCGACTCCGCACGGTGAAGCGGGCGATCCTCGCTTCGGTAACCCTACCGCTCGAGTCAGCTGTGGGACCGGTCATGGCCGACGGTGGAGAGCCACAGCCCTCTCTCGCAAGCGTTCTTGGAAAGCAGGCATTCGAGGATTTGATCGCGGAGATCGCACGCGGGTGACGACCTGGCTCATGCCAGGTGCGCGCGGGAATCAGGTCGCCACGAATTCTCCCGCGAGGCACACATTGTGCAAGGATTCAACAGTGTAGGGCTGGTTCGCTACTGATCCGCCGGACAGTGCCCCCTTCGCACTCCCACGGCCGTCGATTCGGCCAGCGGCGCTAAAGCGAGGCGACCCATGGGCAAGCCTGCCTGGACCTCGGTTCTAAAGTCTGCCATCAGCATCCGTCTGTTCGCGATTCTGTTTCTCTCCATACTTGGCCTGTTCTTCATCTACACGAGCATCGTTAACCACTATCGGGACACAATGACACTGGAGCTGGTGCGCT
>JABDQB010000346.1 GCA_013042495.1 Gemmatimonadota bacterium | reverse complement strand
GCAGCCCGAAGACTCGATGTCCGGAGCGTAGCCGCGGTTGTAGTCGAACATCACCCAGAGGCCGTCGGCAAAGGCGATGGTCTTGAGGTTGTCGTTGTGGGCTTCCTGGAAGTTGGTGGCCTGTTGCAGCAGCGCAGCCTCCCCGTGCCAGCGGAGTTGCCGGCTGTTGGAGTCGTCCGGCGCCAGGTCCGCCCAGGTGTCCTGCCGCAAACCCGCGTTCTGGGCGTAGTACTCCCAGTCGCCGTATTCGCTGACCACGCAGGCCCTGTCCGTGACGTCCCGGCAGCCGCCATGCTGGCGGGCCTGGATGAACACGTCGTATCCGTCGGTCCATCCGCACGTGTATGTCTGATCGCCCGGATACTCCTCGTGTCCGATCTCATGCGTCACCCGGATGAACTCGTCCGGCATCCACGTCTCGTTGAGCGAGACCTCCCACAGGATGACGCACGGATGATTGCGGTCGCGCCGTATCATGCGGCGGCAGTTCTCGTATTGGATTTCGGTGAACTCCGGGTCGTCCCGGTTGAAGAACTGCCAGCCCGGAATGCAGTCCATGACCACGACGCCCAGCTCGTCGCACGCGTCCATGAACGCGGGCGCGTGCGGGTAGTGGGAGAGGCGGATGTAGTCGAATCCCGCGTCCTTGATGTTGCGGGCATCGCGGTACTGGGCCGCGTCGGAGAGCGCGTAGCCCACGTACGGATACTCCTGGTGCCGGTTCGTGCCGCGCAGGAACATCGGCTCGCCGTTGATCCGGAACCCGTCGGCCGAGATCTCGAATCGACGAATGCCGATCCGGGTCATCTCATCGTCCACCACGAGGTCGTCCTCCACGATCTCCGCGTGGAGCACGTAGAGATCGGGGGTGCGCGGGCTCCACAGCCGCGGAGCCAGTACCTGAAGGTCGCGGGAGACGTCTCGGTCTTCGCCAGCGCCGAGGGCGACCGTGCCGGACTGTTCCGCCGCCACGACGCGCCCCTCGGCGTCGAACAGCCGGAGTCGAACTGCAAACTCACGGTCCGCTTCATGGTCGTTTCGGACGTGCACCTGGACGCGAACAGTCGCCTGTTCGACCGATACCGCCGGGTAGGTGACGAACACGCCGCCGCTCGCCGGACGTTCGGCCAGGATGGGATCGGTAATGTGCAGAGGATCCTTGATGACGAGATGGACGCTGCGGTAGATGCCGTGGTACGGGTTGAAGTCCAGCTGCGCGAGAGGCTTCGGCCCCGTGATCGCGTTGTCGCGGTTGTCGAGCCGGACGGCGACCACGTTTTCCCCGCCCGCCACGACGAGGTCCGAGATGTCGAACCTGAACGGGAGCCATCCCCCCATGTGCCGGCCGAGCTGCTCTCCGTTCAGCCACACATCGGCCACGTTCATGGCGCCGTCGAAATTCAGCCACACCGTCCTGCCGGCGGCATCGGGCCCGAGCTCGAACGACTTCCGGTACCAGCAGATGCCCTGCCACTGGAACGTGTCGGTGCCCGGAGGTCCGGTGACCAGGCTCTCGATGCGAGCGGTGTGGGGGAGGGCTGTCGAGTACCACGAGGCGTCGTCGAACCCCACCGATCCGGCGTCCTCGGCATCTCCCGGGAAGAAGCGCCAGTCCGGATCGAAGTCCAGCCGCGAGGCGCCGGTGGGAAGCCGCCCGTTCCGGCAGCCCGCGGTCCAGGTCGGCGCGACCGCGAGAACGGTCCCGGCGGCGGCCGTATGTCGAACGAATTCGCGTCGCTTCATAGGCGCTCTGTCTCCCGGTCGCGCTCAGGCGTCGTCCTTGGAACCCGGTCCTGACACTCGATTGCAGTGGGCCAGGTACGTGAGCCTGGACATGTGGAATATGTCCCACGTACCCGGCCCATCGGGAATCTGGTTGACGAACGTGTACGCCAGGGGCGCCTCGTTCGCGGCGATCGTGTCATAGACCCCTCTCACGGCAGACAGATCACGCGGGTTGGAGACGCGGAAGAGTAGCATGAGCTGCTCGCCGTCGTGGTCGGTCCAGGCGACGGCGTCGTCGAGAACCTGCTGCTCGAGTCCGCGGTTGGCGGCCTCCTCGCCCAGAGCGGCGACGTAGTCCTCTTCAGGGAGAGAAAGCAGCGCGGCCCATCGGGATTGCTCTGCATTGCCGAGCGGGTAGAACATCCGGGCCAGCTCTCGGAGATGTTGCATGATCGCCCAACCTCCGGTGTGAAGGGCTACGCTGTCGGTCAGCGGCAGGCCGATAGCGCAAGCACGTACGCCTGCAGCGGCTCCAGAGTCTCCAGTGGCGAGAAGTCCTGGAACTCGCCGTTCTCATCCACTTTCAGCAGCGCCGTTGGTGGTTGATCTCCCAGCACCAGTTGCGGCATGTACTCCGC
>JABDQB010000341.1 GCA_013042495.1 Gemmatimonadota bacterium | reverse complement strand
CTCTTCCGGGAGTTCTCTGTATCGGGCCTGGTCGGCCTCCTGCCTCACAGAACTCGAAGAGTGGGAAGCCGCCGAGGTGGAGGTCGACTGGCTCATGGAGCGCCTCCCGGGCGACGGGAAGATCCGCCTTTTGGCTGCGAATCTCTATGCCGGCCAGGGCCGAACGGACGACGCGATCGCCGAGCTCGAGGCAGCGCTTGAATACTGGTCAGAGGCGGATGCGGACTTCCGGCCGGCTGCCGAGGCGCGTGCGCTTCTGGCGGAGCTTCAGGCCGCCGGCTAGGACTGCTTTCCCGCCGCAACCCGTCCACGGAAGTGCACCTGTGGACCGCTTCATCCGTTCTGGGAAGATATCTTCCCAGAACTGTCGATGCCCTTTTGAAGGGTTTGCTCCCGTGCGCTGGCGCCGGGCGAGTTCGGCGCTAGCTTGGTCGTGGAGCATCCCTCCCCCCAGGAGACGCGCGTGGTGATCGCACGCCGGAGGTCTCCCCCTCGCTTTCCATGGCGGCCGTGCCTGCTGGTATTCGCCGTCGCGCTCGCAGTGCGCGTGTTCTTCCTCACCCTGATTCCCGAGGACGCGCTCCAACCCAGCGGCGACTGGGAGCTCGAGGCGATAGCCATGTCGATCGTCGAGACCGGCCAATTCGCGAACCCCTACATCGAGCCGACCGGCCCGACCGCCCACCTGCCACCGGTGCCTCCGCTCTACCTGGCTCTCATCTACAAGATCTTCGGGATCACCATGCTGGGCGGGATCGTCGGCTGGCTGATTCAGATGATCTTCCAGTCCGCGATCTGGGGACTTCTCCCGTGGATCGGCGAGCGGCTGGGTGTCGGGTGGAGAGCCGGACTGATCGCGGGATTCGCCGGTGCCCTGTGGCCGCAGTGGATCGCGCACGGGGAGGGCCTGGCGGCGGTCCTGCTGGGACTCCTCGTCGTGGCAATCGTCCGGCGGTGGGACGCGATAGACCGCTTATCGGCGGCCCCGCGAGCGGCGGCTTCCCTGCTCCTCGGCGCCGCCTTCGGCTTCTCGTTTCACGTGCAGCCGGTGTTCCTCGTCGTGCTGCTCGGGTACCTGGGGTTCGAGGTGTGGCACCGGTCGGACCGGGCGCGCTGGGCTTCGACAGGGCTCGTCCTCCTGGGCGCGCTGATCGTCAGCATCCCGTGGGGAATCAGGAACTACCGGGCCCTGGACGCGGTGTTCTTCGTGCGAAGCAACTTCGGACTCGAACTCCGCATGGGGAACCATGAAGGCGCGACCGCCAACATCGACGATCCCCACTTCAACGACTGGCCCCCGCACCCGCGGACGCATGCCTCAGAGGCGGAGAAGATCCGGGAGTGGGGCGAGGTCGCCTACATGCGCGAGTCGGGCCGCGAGGCCGTGGGGTGGATCCGATCGAACCTCGGCGAGTCCGCGCGTCTTACGGCGCAGCGGGTCCGCTACTTCTGGCTCGGCGCGCTCGACGACCCGGTGATGGCGCTGGCGTTCGTGACGCTTGCGGGGCTCGCGGCCCTCGGCGTCGTGCGCGTGGCACGCGGGCTGCCGGCCGCGCATGTCGCCGCTCTACTCATTCCGCTTCTCACCTATCCGCTCGTCTACTACCTGGTGCCGTGGCAGCACCGGTACCGTTTCCCCATCGAGTGGATGCTCTTCCTTCTAGCCGGAGCCGCGCTATACTGGGGCTCCCCTGCCGTCTCAAAGGTCGGCCAGGTGGAACCCGGTGAAACATTCGAGTGACGTTTGAGGTATTCGGTCCTGATCCGAGGCTCGCGGCCCGTCCGCGCTCAGCACACGCACAGAGAGCTTGAACGAATGACGGCAGCGCAAATACGCCGCGCGGCAGCGGCTTTTCTCGTCCTAACGGCAACGGCGGCGGCAACGCCCCGAGCCGGGCGTGCACAGGAGGCCGCCGCTCAGCCGGCCAGTCTCTCGAACGCCGAGATCGAGGCCCTCTACCACGCGCGCCAGGACAGCGCCCGCATGCGGTTCACCGACGCCGATGTAGCGTTCGTGACCGGCATGATCTCGCACCACGCGCAGGCCCTGGTGATGTCAGAGCTGGCGCCCACTCATGGGGCCAGCCAGGCCATCCAGACCCTGGCGGCGCGGATCATCAACGCTCAGGCCGACGAGATCGCGCTGATGCAGCGCTGGCTCGCCGACCGCGAGCAGCCCGTGCCGCAAGTGAAGATCGACGGTCTGGATCTCACGATCGAGATGAGCTCGCCGGAGGGCGACGCTGGCCACGACGCGCACATGGAAATGGCACACGATGGCGGCGCGCACGAGCACCATATGCCCGGTATGCTTACCCGGGCTCAGCTCGAGGAGCTGGCGTCCGCCTTCGGCTCCGAGTTCGACCGGCTTTTCCTCACCTACATGATCGGACACCACGCCGGGGCGGTGACCATGGTCGACGACCTGTTCGCCGTGGACGGCACCGGGCAGGACGAGGCCGTGTTCAAGCTCGCGTCGGACGTTCAGGTGGATCAGATCACCGAGATCGAGCGCATGAAGCGGATGCTGGACGCGATGGCCCCGCTGGCCGAGTCGGACGAGGGTCGTTGACCTCGTTGAATATCAGACCTGTTCCAAGTACCCCCGAAAAGGAAGCCTGATGAGTTCTGTAGCCCACTTCTCTTCCCGCGCCGGGTCCTCAAGGATCGCGGCGCATCTGCGGTCCGCGTGGCTCGTCCTCGGGACGGCCGGCCTGCTCGGCATGACCGCGTGCGCGTCGTCGGGTTCGACGTCCGCTGCCGCCGCCGACCCGGCCCTCAACACTCCGTCATCGGCGACCGAGCCGCTGAAGGAGATCCCAAGCGATGAGAACACGGTGAAGATGCCGGATCCGCGCGTCGGGCTCGGAGCCGGACTGCTGGACGCCGAGGAAGCGATCTGGAACCTCAGCCTCGTTTCGGCCACGCCGCCGCCGGAGGCATTCGTCGGCGTGAGCAACTCGGACCTGGCGTTCAAGGACAACTACGCCATCCAGGGCAACTACAACGGCTTCCAGATCTGGGATATCTCCGATCCGTCGACCCCCGTCCTCGTGAAGGGATATGTATGCCCCGCGTCGCAGAGTGACGTCTCCGTGTACCGGAACCTGCTCTTCGTCTCGGGCGAGGGCATGGGCGGCCGGCTCGACTGCGGGACCGAGGGCGTGCAGGAGAGGGTCAGTGACGTGCGGCTGCGCGGGATCCGCATCTTCGACATCAGCGACATCGAGAACCCGGTCTACATCGCGAACGTGCAGACGTGCCGCGGCTCGCACACGCACTCCCTGCTCGTGGACCCCAACGATCCGGACAACGTCTACGTATACGTCTCGGGCTCCGCGCCCGTCCGGCCGGAGGAAGAGCTCCCCGGATGCTCCGGCCTGTCGCCGGACGAGGATCCGAACTCGGCGCTGTTTCGCATCGAGGTGATCCGCGTTCCGCTGGCGACTCCCGAAGCGGCGGAGATCGTCAGCTCGCCCCGCATCTTCCAGGACTTGGTGGAAGCCCCGCGGCACGGCCAGGCCCCCGGGGATATCCGGGCCATGGAAGAGGCGAAGGCCCGCGGCGCGTTCGTCGCGGAGGTCCAGGGACAAACGTTCGTCCTCCCGGACGGGTTTGCCAACCGGCTGCTCCAGCAGCAGGTGGCGGAGCGCGGCGGCGAGGGTGCGGCGACGGCAGCCGACAGCGCGGCGCTTCGCGAAGCACTCCCGGCCATGCTGGAGCGCATGTTCGGGGGCGGCGACGAAGACACCGCCGACGGTCCGCGCCCCGGCCCGACCCAGTGCCACGAC
>JABDQB010000340.1 GCA_013042495.1 Gemmatimonadota bacterium | reverse complement strand
AGGACGAGATCGTCGACCTCGACGCCGGAACTATCATCGTAGCGACCGGAATGGACGTCTACGATCCCCGCAAGAACGACGAATACGGCTACACCCAATTCGAGAACGTCATCACGAGCATGGAGTTCGAGCGCCTGAGCTGCGGCGGCGGGCCCACCGGCGGCGAGTTCATCCGGCCGTCGGACATGCAGCACCCTCAGCGCATCGGCTTCGTCCAGTGTGTCGGTTCCCGAACGAAGGAACCGGGCGTGACGTATTGCTCCAACACCTGCTGCCTGAACACGGTCAAGCAGACGCTCCTGCTCTCGGACCACTACCCCGACAGCCAGTCCACGGTCTTCTACCAGGACATCCGCGCGTTCGGGAAAGGTTTCGAGGAGCTTTACACCCGCAGTCGGCAGTCTGGGGCGCGTTACGTGCGCGGTCTGCCCGGTCTCGTCGAGGAAGATCCGGAGACGAACGACCTGATCGTCCACGTGGAGAACACCACGACGGGCAAGATGGAGCACCACCGCTTCGATATGCTGGTGCTCGCCGTGGCCATGGTGCCGCGCAACGCGAGCGGAAACGGGAAGCCGTCGATCGACCAGATCCTCAGCCTGTCGCACACCCCCGACGGCTTCGTCATGGAGGCCCACCCGAAGCTCAAGCCCGTCGACGCACCGACCCGCGGCGTGTACTTCGCGGGCTGCGTCGAATCGCCGAAGGACATCAAGGACAGCGTGACCCAGTCCGGGGCCGCGGCCGCAAGGGCCGGCAACCTGCTGTCCGCGGGAGAGGTCCAGGTCGAGGCGATCACCGCCGAGCTCATCGCCGAGCGCTGCAACCAGTGCGGGCTCTGCGCGAAGGTGTGCCCGTACAAGGCGATCTCGAAGGCCTCGAAGAAGGAGGGCGTCTACCCGTTCTTTGTAGAGGCGGCCTGCGCCGGATGCGGCACCTGCGCTGCGGAATGCCCGACCGACGCCATCCACATGCGCCACTTCGAGGAGGACCTGCTCATCGCGCAAGTGGACGCCGTCCTCGAGGACGGCGACCGGGAGAAAGTCGTCGGCTTCGCGTGCAACTGGTGCTCCTACGCCGGCGGGGACACCGCGGGTACCGGGCGCTTGCAGTACCCGACGACCACGCGGCTCATCCGCACGATGTGCAGCGGCCGGGTCGACGAGAAGTTCGTGTGGTACGCGCTCGCGAAGGGCGCACCGATGGTGCTCGTGTCTGGCTGCCACTTCACCGACTGCCACTACATCAACGCGGTGACCTGGACCCAGCGGCGCGTCGAGCGCATCTGGACCAAGATGGAGCGGCTCGGCATCCGGCCCGAGCGGGTGCAGCTGGAGTGGATCAGCGCGGCCGAGGGCCAAAAATTCGCCAAGGTCATGACGGCGATGGACGAACTCGTACGCGAGGTGACCCCCGAGGAAATCGTCGAGGGCCAGCGCATCGTCATCGAGAACTGGAGCAAGCTCGTCCGTTCGGGATCGGTGCCCGTTCCGGAACTCGCACCCCTGCAGGAGGCGTGATGGAAAAGAAGACCTTCTACTGCCTCCGTTGTCAGCACCGCCACGAGGCGCACCACGAGAAGGGCACCACGGTGGAACGGAGCTGCCCGAACTGTGGCAGCAACAGTGTGAGACTCGAAACCGAGGCCGCGGCCCGGGCATACGCGGAGCGCGGATGACCGGGGTGATCGGACCAGGAAGGAGGTGAACCAGATGGCGCAAACCAAACAGGAGCAAGCAGCCTGGGTAAAGCATATGCTCGACGAGCACGCGGAACTGCGAGAGACCCTCGCGGCGACGCGCACGTTCCTCGAGAACCCGCGACCGGATCCCGGCGAGACCGGCTTCCACCGGTGGGCGACCGCGATGTCGAAACAGCTCGTCGAACTCTACGACGGCCTGTTCCGTCATTTCCGTGAGGAGGAATGTTGCGGCGTGTTCGAGGATCTCGCACGACGCTATCCCCGAGCATCTGCCCGGGTCGAGCGATACCAGAAGGAGCACGAA
>JABDQB010000336.1 GCA_013042495.1 Gemmatimonadota bacterium | reverse complement strand
GTCTTCTACACCCTGTCGCGAATGGGCGTCGCGGTCACCGGCGATATCGGATGCTATACGCTGGGGGCACTGCCCCCGCTCGAATCGATGGACGCGTGCCTTTGCATGGGGGCCAGCGTGGGCATGGCGCAGGGAATGGAGATCGCCCTGCGTGCACTGGGCGACCCCCGCCCCGTCGTGGGCGTGATCGGCGACTCGACGTTCGTTCACTCCGGGATCACCGGTCTCGTGAACGCGGTTTACAATGGCGGCGCCGGCACGTTGCTCCTGCTCGACAACGGCACCACGGCCATGACCGGCCACCAGGAGCACCCGGGGACGGGCGTGACGGCCGAAGGCGAGCAGACGATCGCGCTGGACTACGTGGCGGTGTGCCGGGCGGTGGGTGTGCGCCGGGTTCGTGAGGTGGACCCCTACGACATGGAAGCCCTGGAAACAGCGATCCAGGAGGAACTCGCGGCGGACGAGCCATCGGTGATCGTCTGTCGAGCCATATGCCGGCTGGTCGATCGCACCCCGATCGCGCAGCCAGCTGAGCTCGAGATCGAATGCCCGGGCTGCGGGACCTGCTTCGAACTCGGTTGTCCGGCGCTCGACGGATCCACCGGAAAGGCCGTCATCGATCCGGCGGTATGCTGCGGCTGCGCGCTATGCGTCCAGTTGTGCCCGTTTTGTGGATTGCGAATCCACGGGCATGAAACCGTTTCGCCGGAACCCGTGACGTGAGTCAGGACATCCGCAGCGCCGAATCGGGTCTGCCGGGTCTCGACCGTCCGCGCAATGTCTTCCTTACCGGCGTGGGCGGACATGGGGTGCTGGCGGTTAGCCGCGTCATAGCGGAAGCGGCGCTCGCCAGCGGGTTCGACGTTCGCCGCAGTGAGGTCCACGGGATGTCCCAGCGCGGTGGGAGCGTGGTGAGCCAGGTGCGCTATGGCGCGCGGGTACACTCGCCCCTGATCGCACGTGGCACCGCCGACGTGCTCGTCGCCCTCGAGCTACTCGAGGCCCTTCGGCACCTCCAGACCCTGCGCGCGAGTGGAGTGCTGCTCGCAAACGAGCAACGAATCACTCCCGCCCCGATCGGAGGGCTCACCGTGGACTACCCCGCAGATCCGAAAGGAATCTGCGAAGGAAGGGTGAGCCGATCGGTCTTCCTTCCCGCCCTGGACATGGCGCGGGAACTGGGTGACGAAAAGGCGGCGAACATGGTGATGCTGGGCGCCTATTCCGTGCTCGCGCCCGAGATCCCCGAGCGTACCTGGCGAGAGACGATCGCCGCTGCGTTTCGACCGCGCTTTCGGGCACTGAACGTGTCGGCTTTCGAATGCGGCCGAGAGGCGACGGCTCGCTCGACGGGCCAGGAGGCCACCCGGTGATTCGCTCCCTTCCCGAGCTGAAGGCCCGCGCTGCGGAGGGCGGCATGCGGACGATCGCCATCGCCGATGCCACGGGAGAGCCGACACTTCGAGCGGTCGCGGAGGCGCACCGGAGTGGGATCGCGCGATCCGTGCTCGTCGGCGACGAGGCCCGGACCAGGGCGAGACTCCTCGATTGCGATCTCTCGCCCGACCGATTCGAATTCGTCAACGCCCGGGCCGAGGCGGACATCTGCCGGCTGGCGGTCCGCCTGGTCCGGTCCGAGGCCGCCGACGTCCTGATGAAGGGTTCCGTCAAGACGGCGGCGCTCATGCATGCGGCCCTGGACCGCGCCGCCGGACTGCGAACGAGGCGTGTTTTGAGCGACGTGTTCCTTTTTCCTTTCGGGCCGGCCGGAGAACAGAGGCTGGTGGGGATCACAGACGGGGGCATGACTCCGGAACCGACCCTGGATCAGAAGGCGCAGATCCTCGTAAACGCCGTGAGGTTGTTCCATCGGCTGGGAGTAGCGCTGCCGCGCGTCGCGATCCTCTCGGCGGTCGAGACACCCACGCCGACCTTCCCCGCGAGCGAGGACGGCGCCGAGCTCCAGAGGATGTGGGAACGCGGCGAGTTCGAGGACTGTGTCGTGGGTGGCCCCCTGGCCATGGACCTGGCGCTCTCTGAGGTAGCGTCGGCACTCAAGGGAGTTGAGTCCCCGGTTGGGGGGGCCGCCGACATACTGCTCTTTCCGACGCTCGAGGCGGCCAACATCGCTGCCAAGGCCATCGAATACGTGGTTCCGATCGAGCCGGCGCACGTGGTGGTCGGCGGATCGGCACCCATTCTCATTCCTTCCCGCTCCGAATCGGCAGAGGCACGCATGAATGGGATTGCTCTGGGGTGTTGGCTGGTGGGTGAGGATCTCTGAAGTTGGTGAGGTCCGGGAGAGCGCTTCCGGGGCACTGACCGGCTATTTCTCCTAGAGAGTGCTCCCGCGTGCGGCCCGAGTAACGCTGCTCCCGGCCTCGGCCATACCATGGGTGCAAAGCGGGAGCCAGCGCCCCTCCGGGGGGTGTCAGGACCGGATGATCCCGCCGGTCTGAGTTGATCGTACGGATCTGGGTAATAGCTAGTAACATACTATTCGAAAACAACTTACGGGATAAGCACCGAGCGCCAGTGCAGGCCCTTGCCCGGATCCGTCCCGGTGTCTAGCCGCGTGGCACGGGGTGTCGATCGTCCCCACTGGCTCGGGCTTTCTGTTCGACCTGCGGGCATTTCGCCACGAGCCCCATCCTTCGCTGATTCGCACGCCGCCGTTCGTCGTCGTAATCCTCACACTGGGGCCGCCACCGACGGGTCCTCTCCTTGTGGGCGGCGAGGGACTTCGAGTATCTAGACCGACATGCGTACCCCCACTTCCGTCCGTCTGGATCGAGACATCGTCCGCCTCGCGCTCCCGGCTCTCGGGGCCCTGGCTGCGGATCCGCTCGTGTCCATGGTTGACACGATCTTCGTGGGCCGGCTCGGAATCGTTCCACTGGCCGCCCTCGGCGTGAACACATCGATCTTCGCAATGGCGTTCGTGGCGTTCAACTTCCTCGCGTACGGAACTACGCCCCTGGTGGCCCGCGCGGTAGGTCGCGAGGACCGGGTCGGAGCGGGGGACGTCGTCATGCAGGCGTTCCTCCTGGCGGCCGTGGTGGGCGGGGTTGCGACGCTGCTGCTCGAGCTGCTGGCCGTGCCCATCGTCAATCTCATGGGGGCCGGCCCGGAGCTTCAGGAACCCGCCCTGTCCTACCTCCGGATCCGGGCTCTCGCCGGACCGGCGGTGTTGTTCGTGACGGCCGGTCACGGCGCTTTCCGGGGCTACCAGGACACTCGTACGCCCCTTTTGGTGACCCTCGGGCTCAACCTGATCAACGTGGTCCTCGACCCACTATTCATCTTCGGATTCGGGTGGGGACTCGAGGGAGCCGCCCTGGCCACCCTGATCGCTCAGTGGGTCGGGGCCGCCTGGTTCCTGCGTCTTCTGCTCGGGAGTCGGCGCCGCGAATTGGGGATCCGCCGGAGACTGCCGGCACTCGCGGAACTAAGGCCATTCCTGAGAATCGGAGGCGAGCTCGTTTTTCGCACGCTGGCCCTGATCGGCACTCTCACCCTCGCAACCGCGGTAGCCACACGGGTCGGGACGCTGCAGGTAGCGGCTCACCAGGTCGCCACCCAGATCTGGCTCCTCCTGGCCATGGTGGTTGACTCGCTCGCCGTCGCGGCCCAGGCAATGGTAGCGGGTTATCGCGGAGCGGGAGACCCGGTCATGGCCCGCCGGGCGTCGAACCGGCTCCTCGGCTGGGGACTGCTGTCAGGCTGCGGGCTCGGCGGCCTGTTCTTCCTGCTCGCTCCGGTCCTGCCCCGATTGTTCACCGACGAGGCGGCCGTGCTCGAAGCGGTCGCCGGGATCTTCCCGTTCATCGTGTTCATGCAGCCGCTCAACGCCATCGTATTCGTGTGGGACGGCGTGTTCATGGGCGCAGAGCGATTCAGGTTTCTCGCCGGTCAGATGGCCTTCGCGGCGGCCTGCGCGGCGGCCGTCCTGGTGCTCGTGCTTCCGATGGGTTGGGGGCTGAGCGGCGTATGGTGGGGCATCGTCGCGCTGATGGCGGCTCGGGCCGCCACACTGGCCGTCGGCTACCAGAATCCGAGGTTGCTTTCAATCCACATGTAAACGAGATTGAGTTTCATTCTAATCTGAGCCTTGAATCGAATATCGTGTCGACCACGACTGAGATACCGACGGCGGAGTGCTCCATCGTGCTGGTGGGGAACCCGAACGTCGGCAAGAGCGTGTTGTTCCGGAACCTCACCCGGCGTTACGTCACCGTGTCGAACTACCCGGGCACGACGGTTGAACTCGTGCGCGCCCGCGCATCGTTCAACGGAATCGAGCAGGAAGTCGTCGATACGCCGGGACTCAACGACCTTTCGCCCCGGAGCGACGAAGCCCGGGTGACCCGCGGTCTCCTCACGGAGAACCCGACCGCGACGATCGTGCAGGTGGCGGACGCGAAGAACCTGCGCCGGGCTCTGCTTCTCACCCTGCAGCTTGTCGAGCTACAGAGACCGATGGTGCTCGTCCTCAACATGTACGACGAGCTCGAGGCCCGAGGTGGAAGAGTGGACGCGGATCGCCTGGGCAAGACTCTCGGAATCCCGGTCGTCGTCACTGTGGCTCCCCGAAACGAGGGAACGGAGGACCTGGTGGCCGCCCTTCCCCGGGCCAGAATCCCGGACCCGCAGGTTCTGCGAGTCGGCCCACCCACGCAGGTAGAGACGGTGGCGGGCCCGCAGCCGCAGCTGAGCGGAGCCCAGGACCGCCTCTCGCGTGTGAACGAGATCATTTCCGACACCTACGCGATCGACCAGCCGAAGGGAGCGCCCTTCGGGGTGCGGATCGGCTTCTGGGCCATGCACCCGGTCAAGGGCATGGCCTTCCTGGCGGTGATCCTGCTTACGGTGTTCTGGTTTGTCGGCCTGTTTGGGGCGGGTACCCTGGTAGATGCCCTGGAGATCGCCGGGTTCGAGCAACGCCTCAGCCCTCTCGCCATTCGGGCTACCGACGCGGTGTTTCCGTTCCCGCACGAGCATGCTGTGGAGACCGTGCCGTACACGATGTCGCTGCCCGTCTCTCCGGCGCACGAGCTGGAGGTGACCCGTTTCGACAAGGAGGCGGTTCGGCCACTCTATACGATCCCCGTCGATGCCGAGCTCACGGGGTGGCAGTCGTTCCTCAGGATGCTGCATGACTTCATGGTCGGGCCATTCGGCGTGATCACGATGGCGCTCAGCTACGCGCTTGCCATCGTACTGCCGATCGTGACGATATTCTTCTTCGTCTTCAGCATACTCGAAGACTCCGGTTATTTCGCCCGCATGTCGAT
>JABDQB010000328.1 GCA_013042495.1 Gemmatimonadota bacterium | reverse complement strand
AGGAGAGCGTGACGGGGAGGATGACCCCGTTGTTCGCCACTCGGTCAGTGGTGCTGGTGATGACGAGTTCCGCGGAGTACTGCCCTGCAATCAGGCTGGCGGAGATGGCCGTAACGGTCAGCGTGGTGTTGGCGGTCTGACTGGCGAAGACCGCCTCGAGCCAGTCCGTGGGCTGACCCGCGCCGTAGCGGATCTCGACGGCCAGACCTTCCAGCCTGTCGCCTCCGGCATTCGTGACCGCGACGACCTGGGGAGGGATCGGCGCTCCATCCACCCCTCCGAAGAAAGCCAGCGCTGCGGGGTCCAGGGCGATCCGGGGAGCCAGGAACACCTCGACCGTGGCCTCACCGACCTCGCCCCGGAACTCGGCGCGAACCCTGGCCGCGCCCCTGGACAGGGCCGTCACCAGGCCATTGGCATCGACGGAGATCACGGATGAGTCGGTCACGCTCCACTCGACCGGGACTCCGTTGAGGGACCCACCCCGGTCGTCCGTTACGATGGCCCTGAACCTCAGCGTATCGCCCTCCACCATGCTACCGGCGGGCGGCGTCACGGACACGGCCGTGACGATGACGGACACGATGTCCCGGTTCGTGCAGGCCTGGATGAGCAGCACGGCGCCCAGCACGGCGACGAGGCCCAGCAGCGTCGGATTCGGGACGGACCTCAGCCGCGAACCGGTTCGCCTGCTACGCTGCGCCCGCCTCCGGATCATGGGTCAGCGAAACCTGAGCGAGAAGAAGCTGAAGTCCAGAGTCTCACCGCTCAGGTTGACGGAAGGACCCGAGAAGCCCAGCCCGGTCTCCGGCGAGGCGTTCCGCTCCTGCTCCTGCCTGGCCCGCTTGGCCCGGATCCAGCCCTCGATGGCTCCTGCCACGGTGACCGCAGCGACGAGCCCCAAGGCCGGGCCCAGCAGAGGCCGCTCCGACGTCTCGTCCACGATGTCGCCCGGCGGGCAGTCCGCGTTGCCCGTGACGTCGCTCAAGCACCGCACCGTGACCTTCTTGTAGCCCAGCCCCACGGTGAACGCCGTCGCCGCCGCCCCCAGGAAGACCGAGCCGGAAATGCCTCTACCCGAGTAGTACTGACCCATGCCGGGAAAGAGCATGCCCAGGGCCAGCGTGTTGCCCGGACTCGGTGTCGGAACCGACTCGATGCCCTCGAGCATCCCGATGCGCTGCGCGACCTCGGCGACCTGAGGGTTGACCTCGTCGGGTCTCAGCTCCAGATAGCGCCGGTAGTCCACCAGGCTCTCCTGGGTCAGTCCCATCCTCTCGAGCACCACCGCCCGGTTGAAGAGGGCCTCGGGCCAGTCCGGATACTCCTGTAGCGCGTCCGTGAAAGCGTCGACGGATTCCTGGTAGAGGCCGGTGTTGGCCTGGGCCAGTCCATCGGCGAAGCGTTCCCGCGCCGCCGGGGAGATGCTGGCGCGCAGCTCCTCGTCCAGAGCGTCCAGTCGCGTCTGAGCGTCCTGCAGGCTCGCGTCGTCGACCCCGAGGTCGATGGCGCGGCAATACTCGAGCATCGACGCCTGGATTCTGCCCAGCGTCTCCAGAACGCGCGCGTGACTGTACGCGACGTCACCCCGGGTCGGATCGAGCTCCGACGCCCGAGCCAGGAGTTCCTCCGCCCGCTCGTAGTCGCCGAGGATGAATGCGTTGTCCGCTTCGGTCGCCGTCTGAGCCGCCTGAGCGAGTTCCTGCGGCGAAACCTCCAGCGGCGTTGCGGACGGCGCGGGACATACGAAAGGCGCAGAGCCCGGGTAGTCGCGCTGGAGCTGCAACGGCTCCTGCGCGGCCAACGGCGGGGCGCAGAACACGAACGACGAGAGGAGAATCCCGCGAACGAGTTGGGGGGACACAAAGATTTTTGGGCGAGGGGGCATGCAAGCTACCGGTAAAAAAGCCGGCCGTCGGGGACGAACACCCTGGCCGGACTCGAAATCTCAGCTTTGTTCTAATGTCCGGGCTGTGGATTCGCTCTGTCAAGCAAAGTCTGAGCCAGCGCGCGACTGACGGCACAGACTCAGAGCTTCCCGGAATGTCCTTCGGCGGCCTCGATGGACCGCTTCAGCCGACCTAGGTGATCCTCCAGAGAATGAAGGTGACCGATCCGAGAACGCCCGTGATTATGCTCAGAAGCCGTAAGGCGCCTCGCGTCTGGGGAACGTTGATTTGATCCCCACCTTGGATATTGAGCTGGTCGAGGGTGAAGCCCTGCTGAAGGGCAATGCGCG
>JABDQB010000325.1 GCA_013042495.1 Gemmatimonadota bacterium | reverse complement strand
TTCCGACCGCAGCCGAGGGAGCCTCACCGGCCAGGATGTGGCGCGTGATCAGGGAGGTCGTCGTCTTGCCGTTCGTTCCCGTCACACCGATAAGCACCAGTCCGGCTGCCGGGTCGCCATGCAGGAGAGAAGCCGCGTGAGCCGCAGCGGCACGCGAATCGGATACGATCAACTGGGGAACGCTAGCGTCTACCTGGATCTCTTCGACAAGGGCCGCGGCCGCCCCTGCGGCCGCGGCCCTTGCGACGAACTGGTGTCCGTCGAACTCAGTGCCGCGAAGTGCGCAGAACAGGACTCCGGGCTGCACCTCCCGGGAGTCCGTGACGACGCCCGCAAACCCGGGCGGCGGGTCTCCCTCCCACCGCGGGTTCAGCCCGTGCGCCTGAAGCCTTCGTTCAAGATCCTGTGTCTGTATCACACCCGGATTCGCTTCCGCGTTCCTGTGGCTCCCGGTTTCGGCGACACGGGCCGGCGACGCTCCGTGCACGTCAACGCAATAGGATTGTCGCGCCGCGAACGACGCGCGTACCGGCTGCCGGCTCCTGCCCGGTGACTCGTCCGGTTCCCGTTAGCTCCACACGAAGGCCCATTTCGTGAAGTCGGGCGGCGGCGACCCGGGTCTCGAGTCCCCTAAGGTTGGGGAGTCTCTCGTTCCGCTCCGCCGTCCGGGGTTGCGGCACATCGGTGGTGGCAGCGAACCGATAGGGCAGTGCGCTCGTCTCCCGGGTTTCCCACTCGAGCCGATTTCGGCTCTGCCGACCGACGCCGGTCTCGATCAGGCCCCGGCCCCTCGTTGCGAGGATCGCCTGCACGACCGTGCGCATGACGGGAGCCGCGGTCAGACCTCCATATACCGAGCCCTTGGGATCCTCGAGTTTAGCCATGATCACGAGCCGGGGATCGTCCACAGGCGTATAGCCTACGAACGAGGAAGCGTAGCGTCGCTCGGAATAGCCGCCGCCCGAAGCGATTCGCGCCGTACCCGTCTTGCCGGCGATTTCGAGCGTAGCGAGCGAAGCCTCCGCCCCCGACCCGTCCTCACCCACCACCGCTTGAAGGACGTTCGAGACCTCCCGAGCGGTTTCGGCTCCGATGACCCTTCGAATCGGGCGCCGCTCGAAGCGCCACGCCGTTCCGCCGCCAGCATCGACTTTCCTGACCAGGGCCGGCTCCAGCAGGGTGCCACCGTTGGCAAGAGCCGCGTACGCCATCACCAGTTGCAGCGACGTCGTCATCAGCTCGTATCCGATGGCAAGCGATGCCGGGCTGAGCGCCGACCAGCGATCCGGCCTGCGAAGGAGACCCGAGGACTCCCCCGGGAGGTCGATTCCCGCGGGTGTACCGAAACCGAAGTCGCGCAGGTAACGGTACTGGACTCCGTGTTCGATCCGGTCCGAGAGCTTCGCCGACCCGATGTTGCTGGAATACTGGATTACCTCGCCAACCGTAATCGTGCCATACGGATGCACGTCGGTAATCACACGGTGAGCGGTGCGATACTCGCCGTTCTCCGCATAAACGAGGTCGTCGAGGCGCGCGAGATCCTCTTCAAGAAGCGTGGCCAGCAGGAACGGCTTGACGGTGGAACCCGGCTCGTAGGGGGACGTGAAGGCCGGAACGGAGCCCTCGCTGCCCTCGCGCCGGGATGCTACGGCCAGCAGCTCCCCGGTCCTCGGGTCGGCCATCAGGACGTCGCCTCCGGATGATCCCGTCTGCTCGAGTGCCGTCCTCAGCGCCGCTTCTGCGATCGCTTGCAGGTCGGCGTCGATCGTCAGGTAGACGTCCCGGCCGCGCGTGGCAGGGTTGTCGGGACTCCTCGGAATCGGGTACAGCTCGCCGACGGCATCGCGCCTCCCGACCAGTTCGCCCGGAGTGCCGCTCAGAAGCGTGTCGAGGACCATCTCGAGCCCTGATCGTCCCTGGCCCTCGGCCGTCACGGCGCCGAGGAGGCTTCGCGCCAGGTCGCCCTCAGGATACACGCGGGTCAGAACCGGCTCGAATTCCACCGCGGGTCCGACATTCCGACGCAAGGCATCGCGCTCGCCCATTCCGACCTGTCCGATGGATATCCACCCCGTGGACCGGCTTGCCAGCCGACGGCTCTGGGACCGCGACAGCTCGAGCGTCGCGGAGATCGCCTGGATGTCTCGTCGG
Organism: Gemmatimonadota bacterium; assembly: GCA_013042495.1. Lineage (GTDB taxonomy): Bacteria > Gemmatimonadota > Gemmatimonadetes > Palauibacterales > Palauibacteraceae > Benthicola. The sequence goes on along the minus strand of JABDQB010000325.1, from coordinate 4,325 downwards.
ATGTCCTTGGATTGTGCAGGTGCGAAGAACGCCCGGTACTCCTGGCGGGACAGGGCGAGTGCCTTGCCGTTACGATCGTAGATGGCTCCGCGCTCGGCCGGAAGCGGGATCGTTTCGGTCGTCTGGGTCAACACCTGCTTCTGCCACCGGCTGCCCTGGACGATCTGGAGCTGGGCGGCGCGACTCACGAACCCAGTGGCGAGCACGGCGAGCACTGCCGCGAACAGCTGAGTCCGCCGGCCGTGTGTCTTCTTCGTGATCTTTCGCGCCTTCTTCTTTGCCATGCTGTATCGCTCCCGCCCCTTACGGTCCGACGTCCGGAAGGTGAACTACCTCGTCGTCGGCGGCGGGCCGCAATCCAAGGCGAACCGCCGCAATCAGGATCCGCTCACGCGATGCGAGCGAGTCCACGCGCACGAGCTCTTCGGACTGGCGGATTCGAAGTAACTCCTCCTCGGCCCGAAGTTCGCTGATCGACTCGGCGAGCTTCCGTCCTTCGGCCGTCCGATCAACCGAGACCACGAGCGAGCCGATGACGGCCGATCCGCAACCCGCCACCAGCAACTGGCGACGCCGGGTGCCCGGCCTCGCTCGACGCCGCCGGCCGGACTTGCGGGCAGGCCTCTTCGTCATGCCCGTACCCAACCGCGGAGACGGGCACTGCGGGCCCGCGGGTTCGCCTCGACTTCCGCATCCGTCGGCCTCAGGGGCTTGCGGGTCAGCAGGTGGCCCAGGGCACGGCCGCGACATGTGCAGATCGGAAGCTCGGGTGGGCACACACAGGTCCGACTCCACTCCCGGAACGTCTCTTTCACGATTCGGTCCTCCAGAGAGTGGTACGCGATGACGACCAGGCGCCCCTCCGCATTCAGCAGGCGCGCGATGACCTCCAGCCCGGCGCGCAGCGCTTCCAGCTCTTCGTTTACGGCAATCCTGACGGCCTGAAAGAGGCGCGCCTTGTCCCTCGGAGACAGGGGTCTGCCCAGCGCCACCGTCGCAGCCGCAACTAGATCATCCGCGGTGCTCAGCGGCGCGCGTCCCCGGCGCCGGACGATCTCCCGGGACATCCTCCGCCACTTCCGCTCCTCCCCGTAGTCCCGGAAGATCGTTCCCAGATCTTCTTCAGAAGCCGTGTTCAGCAAGTCGGCCGCGGTTCTCCAACCACCGGTTGTCCCGCCCATCCGCATGTTTAACGGTGTGCCCCGGCGGAAGGAGAAACCGCGCGCCATCGTGTCGATCTGGTGGGACGACACGCCCAGGTCCATCAGGGCGCCATCCAGGCCGACGTCTATGTATTCCTCGAGCAGATCCGCAGCGTCGCGGAAGTTGCCCGTTGCCACTGTCACCCGCTCTCCGAAGCCGGCCAATCGGCATCTCGCGGCCGAGACGGCCTCGGAGTCCTGGTCCAGTCCAACCAGTTTCGCGGCCGGATTCGACTCCAGGATCCGCTCCGCGTGGCCGCCGCCACCGATCGTCGCGTCGAGGAAGAGACTCCCTCGTTCGGGCTCGAGCAGCTTCAGCGCCTCTTCGGCCATGACCGGCTGGTGCGAAAATTCCTGCCCGGTCACGGCTTCACGCTCTGCCGTTTCGCCTTGCCAATCAGGCGAAGATTCCGGCCAGGCGATCGCCGAAATCGTCGCCTGTTTCATCGACGAGCCGAGAGAAGCTCTCCGGATCCCAGATCTCGATCTTGTCTATCGCCCCGACCACCTGCGCTTCGTCGCGAATACCGGCGGCGGCTCGAAGCCGGTCGGGAATCAGGATACGTCCTTGTTTATCGGGTATGACCTCGACGGCATTGGCCGTTAAGCCGAGCATGCGGTGACGAGAACGTGGAGCCGTGCGTACGAGAGAACGGAGCCGCTCCTGCACTTCTTCCCAGGTGTCGTCCGGGTAGAGCGTGAGCGCGTCCGGCTGTGCCTGAATCAGCACGAATGACTGGGTCTCGCTATCCCGGCGGAACGCCGCCGGAAGCGTGATCCTTCCCTTTTCGTCCACCTGATACAGGTAGCTTCCGAGATAGCCGCCCAATTCGCACCACCACTTTGAGGCAGGAAGGAGATATCCCCACAGTTCTCCACTTTTCCCCACTGCGCCCCATTTTATCCGTCACCTGCCCGTCGCGCAACCCCGGTTCTCCACTGCCTGTCCCGTATGCACGAAGCCCGGCGGAACCAGAGGGCCCGCCGGGCTTCCATCGATGTCGGAGGTCGAACCTCCCACCATCCCCTTACCGTCGAAGAGAGATCAACCTCCGCAGTTCTTCCGGATGATCTGCTCCTGCCGGTAGATGTAGACGTCAGTGCTTTCGCGAATCTGAGACTGACTCTGCGGCTGTTCGGCGCCCGCCCGATCCAGGTTCGGAAGCACCTGCTGGAACTTCGACAGCGCGCGACGCGCCGGCTGGCACGCCTCGTTGGCCTCGTTGGATCCGTCGATGGCCACTCCCTGCTGGTAGTAGCCATAGGCCGTGAAGAAGTACAACTGGTCTCTCACGCGACCGGCGTTGGCCATTCCGGTCCCGACCTGGAACATCGCCAGCGCTTCATCGTACCGACCATTCTTGAAGAAATCGTTGTAACCCCGCGCGAGGAGCTGGCCAGCCACGACCTCTACGTCGGCACCCTGGTCGAGCGCGGCGCGCAAGTCGGCCGTCCCACCCTGCGAGTCTCCGGAACGCAGCTTCAGGAAACCTCTCCGCAGATACGCGTTGGGATAGGCGGGATCTAGCTCCAGAGCCCTGTTGAGCGCCGCGACTGCGTCGTCGTATCTCTCCATGCGTCCGTAGATGTCACTCCGAATCGACCACAGACCCGCATCCTCGGGCATCAGGGCCTGCGCCCGGTCCGCGAACGTCAGCGCCGCGTCATAATCATCGAGCTCGAGATTCGCCGCGATCACGTTACGAAGAATCTCGGGATTCATGTCCTCTCCCTTGAGCTCGAGCACGTGGTCGTAGGCTTCGACCGCGAGTCTCACTGATTCTTCATCCGCGATGGCCCCCGTATTCTCGGCCGCGCCGTCCGCTGTCGCGGTACCCTTCTTGAGCGCCACGTTGCCCAGGAACTCCCACAACTCGGCATTCGTGGAATCGATGGCGATACCTTCCTGCAACAGGCCGATCGCCTCGTCCTCTCCGCCGGCCTGCGCCAGCTCGAAGGCAACCGTCATCCGGACACTCGCGTCGCCAGGATTGAAGTTCAGGTATTCCCGGTAGAGTTCTACCGCCCTGTCCATGTCTCCCAGCTGCGCGTTCACGTACGCCAGCGCGTTCAGGGCGTCGACCTCAGCCGGGTTGTTCTCGACGACGATGGCGAGGTCCTCCTCGGCTGCCGACCAGTTCTCCTCGCCCATGTAGACGCGTCCGCGCAGATACAGACCGGACGTGCTCTCCGGATTCTTCAGCAAGGCCTCGTTGCAATTGCGAAGCGCGTCCTCGAACTGTTCCGCGGCCAGGTAGTCCTGGCAGAAAAGGAGAGCGCGCCGGTAGTCCACTTGCTCGCCGAACGCCGACACGATCACACCGGCCGCCTGTCTCACCTCATCCTTGCCGTCACCCGCCACGGTGAACTCCGGCACGTGGACCTCGTCGCCGCTCTTCGAGTCCACGAAGCTGACGGTAACGGCGTTGCCACCACCGGCCCCCGCCACCGTACCGGTCATGACCACATCGGCGTTGAGACGCCCCGCAAGCTGCCGCCACTGAATCAGACCCAGGTCCTCTTCCTTGAGCTTCAAGCGTCGGAGCTCGTCCTTGACCTGGTTCCAATCGATCGAGATCAGCGTCGGGATCTCCTCCAGGCCATCACGCACCTCCTCGGAGACCTTCTTGCCGAAGTCCTTCTTGACGCCGCCGTCGACCTCGAGGGGAGCCACGAGAACCCTGGCCCGTCCGCCTCCACCGCCATCGTCTTGCGCCAGCGCGACGCCAGTGGAAAGCACGAGCGAGGCGGCCGCCACGGCCATGCCCCGCACACCCCAGTTACGAATCGCACGCTTCATATTCCAGTCCTCACCTGTTCCATATCGAACACGGGGAGCGTTCTCCCCACGCACTCGTTACGACACTCGATTGCGCCGGATTGTTCCTTGGCCAGCGCCCAGGTTCATGGGCGAAGCTGGATTCGAACCAGCGACCTCCTGCTTGTAAGGCAGGCGCTCTGGACCAACTGAGCTATTCGCCCTCGCCCGCCCGGTCGCCACGGAAACCGATCAGCAAGCCGGCGGGAATGAGTACCACGTACCCTGCACACAGAAGCAGCGGCGCGAGGACGACCGAGCCCCGGTCAAGAAGTATGTATCCAAAGAAAACGACCACGGCTCCG
>JABDQB010000324.1 GCA_013042495.1 Gemmatimonadota bacterium | reverse complement strand
TCAACCAACTCCTGCGTCAGGAGGTACGACAGGGCCGCGGACAGGGCCAGACTGGGGGCGAGGATTCCAGACGGATCGATCAGGAGCCACGCGATCAGGATCGCGCTTCCGACGAACCACGCGCCGACGGACAAAGCGCCGCCCGCCGCCGGATCATGCCGGGCGAAGTAGGACTGGAGATACGCTACCGCGGCTCCGATAAAGCCACCCGCAACCAGCACAAGTACCGTCAGACTCATAGACTTCCTTCCCTGCGTCTTTCCCTGGTAGCCCCGGTCAGAAACCAAGCATACTCAATCCTCGTCGCATTGTACAACTCGTTCTTTCCGGTCCGTTTTGTGCGGGGGACGCCTTGCGGTTTCCGCAGTGCGCCCCGCAGCTTCGCTTCGCGGCGGGCGGGCCTGCGCAATGTGCAACGGACACGGAAATGAGAGGGAACGTGAGTCATACACTGGTCACGGGGGCCGCGGGCTTCATCGGCTACCACGTGGCGCGAGCGCTCCTCGAGCGTGGCGATCGGGTGGTCGGGCTGGACAACCTGAACGACTACTACGATCCGAACCTGAAGAAGGCGCGCCTCGCCGAGCTCGAGCCGTTCGAGGAGTGGACTTTCGAGCGGCTGGATCTGGCGGATCGGGAGGGAATGGAAAGCCTCTTCGCGCGGTACGAGTTCGACCGGGTGATCCACCTGGCGGCCCAGGCCGGCGTTCGATACTCCATCGAAAACCCGCACGCGTACGGGCAGAGCAACCTCGTCGGCTTCCTGCACATTCTCGAGGGGTGCCGTCGGCACGAAGTCGGGCACCTGACGTACGCTTCGACGAGCTCGGTGTACGGCGCGAACGAGGTCTATCCCTATTCGGTCAGGCACAACGTCGATCACCCGGTGAGCCTCTACGCGGCGACGAAGAAGGCCAACGAACTCATGGCCCACTCGTACAGCCACCTGTACGGCCTTCCGGCTACCGGGCTGCGGTTCTTCACGGTTTACGGGCCCTGGGGCCGGCCCGACATGGCGTACTTCAAATTCACGGAGGCCATCCTGGCGGGTCAGTCCATCGACGTCTACAACCACGGCCACATGCGGCGGGATTTCACCTACATCGATGACATCACCGAGGGCGTCGTTCGGGCTTCCGACCGCGTTGCCGAGCCGGACCCTGAATGGAGCGGAGGCGCGCCGGACCCGGCCACCAGCTACGCCCCGTTCAAGGTGTACAACATCGGCAACAACCAGTCGGTCGAACTCCTGCGTTTCATCGAAGTGCTCGAAGATGTGTTGGGAGTGAAGGCTGAGCTCAACATGCTGCCGATGCAGGCCGGAGATGTGCCCGCGACCGCGGCAGACATCGACGCCCTGGTGCGTGACACGGGCTTCCGTCCGAACACCCCGATCGAAGACGGACTGGCGAGATTCGTCGAATGGTACCGTGAATTCTACGGAGCCTGATCCGACCATGGACAAGCCGATTCCCGTTCTCGACTTGGGCCCCGAACTCGCGGACATCTGGGACGAGGTGTCCGCGGTGTCGAGCCGTGTCCTTCGCTCCGGTTACTTCGTGGGCGGTCCGGAAGTCGCGGGTTTCGAGAACGAGGCCGCTGCCTATCTGGGCGCGGAGCACGCGGTGGCCCTCAACTCGGGCACCGACGCCCTGGTCATCGGGCTCCGGGCCCTGGGCGTGGAGCGGGGTGACGAAGTCATCACGTCGCCATTCACGTTCTTCGCCTCGCCCGAGTCCATCGGGATCGTGGGTGCCCGTGAAGTCTTTGCGGACGTGGATCTCGACTCGTTCAACATGGACCCCGAGCGCGTCGAGGAGGCGATCACCGACCGCACCCGGGCGCTGATGCCGGTGCACCTGTTCGGGAGGCCGGCGAACATGGACGCGATGATGGACATCGCGTCCCGACACGGCCTGCTGGTGATCGAGGACAGCGCGCAGTCCTTCGGCTCCCGGCTGGGACCCGACTCCCGGTACACGGGACGGCAAACGGGAAGCGTGGGCAGCGCGGGAGCGTTCTCGTTCTACCCCACCAAGAACCTGGGAGGGTTCGGCGACGGGGGTCTGCTCGTCACGAACGACGGGGGCGTGGCCGACCGCGCGCGCCGGCTGCGCGATCACGGATCCGCCCGGCGATACGAGAACGAGACGCTAGGCTACAATTCACGGCTGGACGCCCTGCAGGCGGCCCTTCTCAGGATCAAGCTTCCCCGCCTCGACGCCAACAACGATCGACGCCGGGCCGCGGCTGCGCGCTACAACGACCTGTTCGCCGAGATCGAAGGGGTCGTGACGCCGGATGTGGTGCCCGGCCACGTGTTTCACCAGTACACGATTCGCGTGACCGGCGGCCGCCGGGACGCGGTCCAGGCGGCCCTCGGGCAGGCCTCGATCGGCAGCATGATCTACTACCCCATCCCGTGCCACCGGCTGCCGGTGTACGCCGAGCGGGGGATTTCCATGCCAGTCACCGAGCTCCTCGCGGACGAGGTCCTCAGTCTCCCGCTGTGGCCGGCGATCGAGGAAGCCGCCCAGGAGCGCGTGCGCGACGTGATCGCCTCCGCGCTTCGTTAGGTCTTGACGCGGGCCATCAATCCGAGGCCGGCCAGGAAGAAGATCGCGTTCGGAAACCATGCCGCGGCCACGGGCGGCAGCACGCCCCCGGCTCCGAGAGCTTCGCCGACCCGGATGAGGGTGAGGAAGATGATCGTGGTGGCCAGCGCCAGCCCGATCGAGAGGGCCGCCCCGCCGCGCCGGGTGGAGTTGGCGAGCGGTGCCCCGAACAGCACGATGATGAAGCAGGTGAAGGGGAACGCGATCTTGAGTGCCTGCTGCACCCTTTCCTTCCGCGGGTTCTCCCCGGAGCGCTCGAGCGCCTCGATGAACCGGCCCAGCTCGGCATAGTCCATCTCCTCGGGAGCCTTGGCCTTGGCGAGCAGATCGTACGGTGACTCACGGAACGGGGCCTGCCACAGCTCGGCGAACGCGACGTCGATCACACGGTCGCGCTCGGGTGTGTAGCGTTGGTGTCCGTTCTCGAGCACCCAGCGGGCTTCCGTCGAGTCCCAGCGCGCGTCCGGGGCGGTGATCGAATAGGACGGGTAGTCGTAGCCCGTGCCCTCGCGGTCGATCTTGATGTACTTCATGGTGCCCGCTGCGGCATCCAGCCGGCGGACGAAGTAATAGCGCCCGCCGTCCCCCCTGAACACGAAGTTCAGCCGTATGTCGAAGGCCCTCTCTTCATCGTTGTCGATCGCCTCGGCGGCGCGCCGATTCGCGCGCGGCACGATGTCCGAGAAACTCAGAGCGACCAGGCTGATCGCCATCCCGACCAGCAGCATCGGGGCTACCAGCCGATAGAAGCTCACGCCACCCGCCTTGGTCGCGGTGACCTCGAAGTGACGGGTCATCCGGGAGACCGTGAACACCGCCGCCAGGAGGCACGCGATGGGGAAGGCGAGAATCATCTGGTACGGCAACTGGTAGAAATAGAACGCCGCCACCTGGGCCTGTCCCACCCCGTCCGCGAGGAAATTATCGAGACGGTCGGTGAGGTCGATGACCTGGAAGAGGAAGGGTACGCCAAGCACGCAGATCAGGAAGATCTTGAGGAACTGGCGTACCACGTACCGGTCGAGAATCCTCACCCGCCGGCCTTCCTGGCCTGAAAGAAACCGGCGATCCCGATGAAGCCGAACAGGATGTTGGGGCTCCACATCGCGAGCGCGGGTGACAGGAACTGCCGGTCCGCGAGTTTCTCCCCGCCGATCAGAGCTACGTAGTACAGACAGAAGACCCCCAGGCTCACGCCCACCACCAGGCCGACGCCGCCCTGGCGGAACCGCACGGCAATCGGCACGCCGATCAGCACGAACACGATGCACGCGGCGGGAATCGTGAACTTCTTCCAGATTTCCACCCGGAACCGGTTCGCCCGCTCCCGGTGCCTGGAGAGCTGGATAGCGTTGGCCCGAAACGAATTGTAGGCCGAGGACGGCACCTCGAGACGCCGTCCAGTCTTCCAGGCCTCGGCGACGGCGCCCGCCGTGTCGACGGGGGCGAGCTCGGCCTCCGCAGGGGCGAGGCCTCCGAGGCGCCGGGATGTGGCGGCCAGGGCCATGGCCCGGCTCACGTCCTGCACGCGTAGGGCCTCCGCTTCCGCGTCCCCAACCTGGACGATCATCGAATCGACCGGCAGCTCCCGGTCGCTCCGGTATCGGCTCAGGTCGCGGTTGAGCTCGTTGCCGATCTCCGGGATCCGGATGTAGTTGGTGGCGAACCACACTTCGCGGAAGACATCAGGAGACTCATCCCTCGTTTCCTGCACCTTTCCGTCGTACAGCGTGAGGTACAGGTCGGTCTGATTCTCGTTGAAGGCCATCCGCCCGCTGTCCGCGTAGATCGTCCGGGACCGGTCGGCGTCCCGCTCGTCCCAGATGGTCACGTTGTCCAGTCGACTGGAGGCGTTGTCGATATGCGCGGCCTGGATGAACAATTGCCGCTCGACGACCTCGTTCACGCAGCGTTCCTGGAGCGCGAAGGTCGGCTCCTTTCGCGTGATGCTCACCCTGAGGCTCGCGAGCCGGTGGTTCGCCTCTGGAAGCACGTTGTCGTTGAACCACACGAGACCCACCGCGACGATCGTAGCGGCCACCACGACCGGGGCGGTGATTCGGGCGAGGCTCACGCCGCTCGCCTTCATCGCGGAGATCTCGTTGTCCGCGGCCAGTCGGTTGAACGCGTACAGAACGGCCACCAGCACCGCCATGGGGACGATCACCGCCACGATGAAGGGGATCGAGTAGAAGAACACTTCGGCGATTACCCTCGCCCCGAGTCCCTTGCCCACCAGCTTGCCGAACTGTTTGGCGAGCTGGTCCAGCAGCATCAGCATCGTGAGTGCGCTCACCGCGAAGGTGAACGGAGCGATGAGCTGCTTGAGCACGTAGCGGCTGAGGATCCTCATGACCTCGAATTCGTAACGGGTGCCTTG
>JABDQB010000322.1 GCA_013042495.1 Gemmatimonadota bacterium | reverse complement strand
GTCACGGACTGTGGCAGCGCCGGTTCGGGGCGGATCCCGAGATCCTGGGCTCGAACATCCTCCTGGACGGCGAGCCCCACACCATCGTCGGGGTGATGGCGCCCGATTTCTGGTATCAATCGGTGTTCGACGACATCTGGGTCACGTTTGCCCTCACGGGCGCGGAGTCCCGGAACAGCCACTATATCAATGTGCTGGCCCGCGTGAACGAGGGGTATACCAGGGAGCAGGCAGCCGATGAGACGGACCGGATCGCCGCTCAGCTGGCCGTCGACTACCCGGAGACGAACTCGGGGAACGGGGCCAGGGTCATGACCCTGCACGAGGACATCTTCAACGAAGGCTTCCGGGTAGGCACGTCGATTTCGAGCCTTGCCGTGATGTTCCTGCTCCTGATTGCCTGCGCGAACGTAGCCAACCTCCTGCTCACGCACGCCGTCGGACGCGAACGCGAGATGGCGGTCCGGTCGGCGCTCGGCGCCAGCCGCGGGCGCATCATCCGTTACTTCCTGACCGAATCTCTCATGCTGTCGTTCGCCGGCGGTGTGGTGGGCGTCATCGTATCGGTGTTTGGAATCCGGTGGCTGGTGTCCGTGATGCCTTCCTGGTTCCCGAGAGTGAACGAAATCACTCTCGATGGGCGGGCGCTTCTGTTCACGACGGCGATCGTGGTATTGAGCGCGGTCCTGGTCGGGCTCGCCCCTGCGATCCAGGGGGCGCGGGGCAGCACGGCGGCGTCACTCAAGGAAGGCGGTCGGGGCGGCACGGCGGCGCGCGGCGGACGTCTACGGAAGGGACTGGTCATCGGTGAAGTCGCCCTGGCCCTGGCGCTCCTGGTTGCCTCAGCACTGCTGGTGCAGGCGTTCTATAACGTGCGCCTCGCCGACCGCGGTTTCGACGAGAGCGATCTTCTGGCGTTCCGAATTGCCCTGCCGGAGCAACAGTACCCGGACGAGGTTTCGGTGACGGCGTTCCACCAGGAACTCACGCAGAGGCTTGGGTCACTGCCGGGGGTCAACGCCGTAGGATCGACCTCGATCATCCCATCCCAGGGGAACAACAGCACCTACTACACGCTACCGGGCGACGACGTGCAGACCGACCAGGACCGCAAGGTCACGGACATTCTCGAGATCATGCCCGGGTACTTCGACGCCATGGATGTGCGGATCCTGCGGGGCAGGGGTCTAGAAGACTCGGATCGCGAGGGCACTCTGGACGTGATCGTGATCAACGAGGTTCTTGCCGAGCGCCACTGGCCCGACGAGGAGCCGATCGGACGGCAGATCGTGTTTGGTGAGACCACTGGCGAGGTCGTGGGAGTGGCCGCGAACACAGGCGTGGCGACCGCGACGCCCGGTGAGCGCCCGATGGTCTATGTCCCCGTGTACCAGTCCGGTCGCCGGAACCTCTCGTACCTGGTGGAATCTGATGCGCCGCTCGAATCGCTGTTCGAGCCCGTCAGGGCCGAGGTCCAGGCGGTCGATTCGGACATCCCGGCCTACAGCATTCGTCCCCTCAAGGACATCATCGACGAGTCGCTCGGAGGCGACACGATCATGGCCAAGATCATGAGCGTGGTGGCGGTCATCGCGCTCATCCTGGCCCTCGCCGGCGTCTACGGCGTCATGGCCTACTCGGTCTCGCAGCGCCGCCAGGAGCTCGGCATTCGGATGGCGCTCGGCGCTCGGGATGGAGACGTGGTGGGGATGATCATGCGGCAGGGAATGATCCTCGCGGCGATCGGAATCGTCGTCGGTCTCGGCCTCGCTTTCGCGATGGCCAAAGGCGTGTCGTTCTTCCTGTTCGGCGTGAGTCCTTTCGAGCCGGCTACGTACGGTGCGATGGCGGCAGCCCTTCTGCTTTCCGGCTTGATCGCCACCTACTTCCCGGCGCGAAAGGCCACGCACGTGGATCCCGTGGAGGCGCTGCGCGCTGAATAGACTCGGGCACCCTTCTCTCCGCGAGTCAGACTGCGCCGTGAGCTCAGAATCGGTAGACGGCCGAGACCGTGAAGTAATGAAACCAGGCGAACGTGTAGACATCCTCCACGTCCGCTCCCCCTTCGAGCGTCCGGTATCCCGCCGACAGCGACCAGCGCTCCGACAGGTCGCGGTACAGCTTGAGCGATACGTCGAACGCCCGGCCCTGGGAGGCGGCCGCGCCGTCGGCATCGAGGGCGACTGACCAGCCGGGTGCCGGGTGCCACGCCGCGGCCGCGTACAGAAGGGGCACGAAGCCCACGTTCGAGTACGAGGATGCGACCTGGTCCTGCCTCAGCGACGTCTCGGCTGAGCGGATCTTCGCCGTCAGGCCGATATCGACCCGCCACGTCGGATTCGACACCAGCCGATACCGGTACGTGAGCCGATAGGAATCGAACCGGTACGTCGCCTCCGTCGGTGTCCCCGATGCGAAGGTGCTGCCGTTGAAGTTCACCGGCTCGGACAACACCCCGGTGCCTTCCACCGTCAGCGGCGCGGCGAGAAGCCTCCGTCCGTGGCGTCGTCCGAGCCGCACCTCGGCGTACAGGCGGAGCGCCGGGAACGGGCCGCTCCCCGTCAGGTCATCCAGAGCGAACCGCGTGCCCGTCTCGGCGTTCGGGACCTGGATGTCGTTCTTCGTCTGCCATGCCGGGCCGCCTTCCAGCTCCACGATGAACCGGGTTTCCGAGCTGGGCGCCTGTGCCGCTGCGGGCGCTGCCAGCACGAGGGTGGCGAGACCGCCAAGCAAGGCGGCAAACGTCCGATGGTTCAGCGGGAATCCCGCAGCGTCACGCGACAAGTCGCGACGCCACCAGGTAGCCGGCGATCGATACCAGCGTGCACAAGACCGTTCCCCATACCATGTCGACGAGTGCCAGCTGAGTCCGAAACCCCTCCAGAACGGCGAGGTTGGTGAGGTCGTAGGTCGCATAGGTCACCAGTCCGAAGAAGGCTCCCATCGCGGCGGCTCGCGCCAATGACCCCCTCTCCACGGCCGGAAGTACGACGAAGACCAGGATCGCGCCGACGAACAGGGCGTAGAACGCGAAAGCTGGAAGCCACCGGACATCCGTTCTCATCAGGTGCCCCATCTGATCGCGGTAAAACCCGCGAGCGATCGCACCGAGCCACACGAAGTCGAGCGCCAGGAAGGCGAAGAGTGAGGCCGCATATGTAACTGCCAGTTGACTGATGCGCATGGCATACTCCG
>JABDQB010000321.1 GCA_013042495.1 Gemmatimonadota bacterium | reverse complement strand
GCTATAGCGCTCTGCAACAAGATTTTGCGAATCGCTCCTGACCGGGACGAAGTATACGGGCGTCTTGCGCGCTTGCATGCTTCCACCGGGCTGCTCGCGGAGGCTCGAAGCGCGTTCCTGAGATTCTCCGCCCGCATGCGGGAAACCGACCGTTTGAGCGAGGCTCTCGAGGCCGTGCAGGACCTCGTCACCCTGACGGGCGATGAGGAACTTCGGACGGCCTTCGCCGAGCAACTCGAGGGCGCCGGGCTCGAAGCCCAGGCCGTGGCCCAGCTGCGCCTGGTGTACCAGGCTCGAGTGGCGGGCGGTCGAAACGCTCAGGACATTCGCGAGAAGATCATCTCGCTCGACCCGGAGGCGGACCCCGTGGGGAGCACAACGCCTCCGCCTCCGCGGGCGACTCCGACCCCCGACCCGGTCGTCGCAGACCGTTCGCTTCCCGGTTTCGGGTCCGACGGTCCGGCGCCGCTCGTGGTCGATGAGCCGCGACCGGCAGCCGCGGAGCCACCGGCACCCGACCTCGCTCCCGCCGCCCTCGATGCGACAGAGCCGCAGCGGGCGGCGGCTTTCGACGAAGTCTCGCTCGACGTGCCGGGTGCTCCGGCCGAGACCGATCTGAGCATCGAGTCGGTATTCACGCGCTTCCGAACTCAGGTCAAGGACATCGTGGAGGAGACGGATCACGCCGTGCACTATGACCTGGGCATCGCCTACATGGGGATGGAACTGTTCGACGATGCGATCGGCGAATTTCGTCTGGCCATGCAGAGTCCGGCGTTGATGGAGTCCGCGCACGCCATGCTCGGTGAGTGCATCCGGGAGCGCGGTGAGGGTGAGGATCACGCCGCGTTCGAGGACGACGCACCGGTGCAGGAGGAGCCCGTTCTCCCGCTGGCCGCGGCGGGCGATTTCATGATGGGCCAAACCCTGGACCCGGGAGTCGGCTCCGAGGCAGAGACGTTGGACGGCCCTCAACCGTCGATTTCAGGGGAGTCCGAGGGTGACTACGAGTCCGTGTCCGCGGCCGAGGAAGAGCTGGCCGATATGCTCTTCCAGGCGCGCCTCGCTCAGCACCAGGCTCGCGCGGCCATGGAAGAGGGCCGAGCCGACCACGAGGCTCACCTGTCTCTCGGCCGGACCTACGAGCGCATGGGCCTGATCACGGAAGCCGTGCGTGACCTGGTAGCCGCTGTCGATGGCCCGCCCGCCGTAAAGAATGAAGCACTGGAGTTGCTCGAGCGGGTAGTTACGTCCGAGGCGATCGAGGCGTCGGCACTGGTGGAGACTATCGCCACTCTGATGGAACACGGAAGCGCCGACCTGGCCATCGCGGCCGGCCGCAAGTTCGCTGACCGGCCAGGCATTCGCGAGGCTGACCGGCAGGCGGTCCTCGCCGTGCTGCCGGAGGAGGAACGGGCGGTGGTGAGCGAGCCGGGAGGGGCAGTCCACGCCCATCCGGCGAAGGAAGCGCTTGCCGAGCTCGGCGACATCCTCGCCGAATTGAACGACCTGGCGACCGACGAATTGGACCTGTCCTCCCTCGAGCAGCCACTCGATCCGCAATCGGGCGCCGAATCTACCGGCTCGGTGCCGGGCACCGATGCTCCGGCGATCGGCGACGACGCCGGATCCCTGTTCGGTGAAGCCGAAGGTCTGCGGGAAGCGGGGCGGATGGACGAAGCGGAATCCCATTATTACTGGGCTCTCGAATTGTACGAGAAGAAGCGAGATGCGATCAACGCCATCCGGACCGTAGACCGCCTCCTCGGCCTACGCCCGGACGATGTGGTGCTGTACCACCAGAAGAACGAGTTCGCGATCATGATGAACGATCGTGAGCTGCTCATTTCGTCGTACCTGGACCTGGCGGCATGTCTTCGAAGACAGAACGGTTTTCGAAGCGCGCGAACGGTTTATGGGCGAATTCTGGATCTCGATTCGGGGAACGCCGAAGCCCGGGCGGGGATTGCCGCGGTCGATGCGGATGAACTTGCCCGTGAGCGACGGCGGCAGCGGCAGCCTGCCCCGAGGACGGCGGAGCCGGCGGCGTCGGACACCGCTGGCGCGACGCGAGTCGAAGTGGTGCAGCCGCCGGACGCGATCGACGAGATGTTCCAGGACCTCAAGGTGGATGGCGAGGAAGCGGACGACGAGACGCCGCCGGACTACGAGTCTCATTACGAACTCGGGATCGCTTTCCGCCAGATGGAGTTGTGGGATGAGGCAGCGCGTGAGTTCAAGCTGGCAGCGCAGGGCCTGACGGCTCCGCTTCCCGCGTACGAGCGCCTCGGTGAATGCCTCCTGGCGCTTCGCCGCTACGACGAGGCCCGCCGGACACTCAGCGTCGCCGTCACTCAGCCAGGCCCCGACGCACAGAAAGCGGGAGTACTGTTCCAGCTTGGGGTCGCTCACCTCAGGTCCGGAGACCGCTCCGCAGCACGAGACATCCTCGAGCAGGTGCTCCAGCTCGATCCGTCGCGGGCCGATGCCGAGCACCTGTTGTCCACACTTCCCGCGTGACGGTATAATCCGGTCGATCCTGCGTTCAGAGGATGGACGCGGCCTTGAACGACCGGGGAGGCTGATGCTGGACGCCGCCATACCGACTCTTGAAGGTTTGCAGGAACCCATCGCGTTGAGGCTCGCCGAAGTGCAGAGCGACCTCAAAGCCATGGTCGAGGCAGACTTCGGCGCCGTCAACGAGGTCAGCGACTACCTGCTGTCCGCGCGGGGCAAGATGCTACGCCCGACCCTCGTTCTCCTCTGCAACGCCGTGGGAGGAAAGGCGACCCCCGAGGCTGTGAGGCTTGCCGCGGTCGTTGAACTGATGCACGTCGCGACGCTCGTGCACGACGATGCGGTGGATCATTCTCCGGAGCGACGGGGAATGCCCACAGTGAACTCCCGGTGGAGTCATCAGGTTGCTGTCATCATGGGCGACTACCTGTATTCCAGGGCTCTTGTCGAGATCACGGGATTCGGCAGTATCGAAGCCGTGCATCTGCTTGCGGATGCCTCCAATCGAATGTCGATCGGAGAGATGCGACAACTCGCGGCGCACGACGCTCTCGGTGCGAGCCAGGACGACTACTACCTGCTGTGCGACCGGAAGACCGCCTCATTGATCAGCGCGGCCTGCGAGTTGGGGGCGATGTACGGTGACCCGGCGTACCGGAAGACGCTGGCGGAATACGGGCGCGATCTGGGAATGACCTTTCAGATCACGGACGACTTGCTGGACTACAACCAGACGGCGGATGTGACCGGAAAGCCGAACGGCCTCGACCTGCGGGAGCACAAGGTCACGCTGCCACTGATAGCGGCGCTTCCACGGCTCGACGCGGCGGGTCGTGCCGCGGTCGACGACGTATTCGCAGATCCACATCCGTCTGCGGACAAGATCGACAGGGTGGTGGAGCTCGTCAGGAACGCGGGTGGACTGGAGTACGCGCAGCGGAAGGCCCGAGATTACGCGGAGGCGGCCAAGGGTCGCCTCGCCTCGCTGCCCGATGAACCGGCCGTTCGAATCCTCGATCATGCCGTGGACTTCGTCGTGGGACGTAGCAGATGACCTTGGACTTTGGTGGAAGGCGCCGGCCGTCGGCGAAGAGGGTTTCGCTGATCGTCGCTGGCGGAATGATGCTGGGGGCGTTGCTCACGGAGCTCATGGCGCTGGCCCTTCCGGCGAGCGCCGCTCGCGAGTTCTTCGTCACGACAGTTGCGGCGTCTCTCGGGCCGCTCACCATCGACCTTCTCGTCGTCGCGTTGACGGTGGGTCCATTGGTAGTCCGACTGAACATTCTCAGCGTCGTAGGCATACTACTACTCGCGTGGTTCGCGAAATCACTGCTGTAGGAACTGACATCGGAAGGAAGAGCCATGTTTGGCAATCTCGGCATGTGGGAAATGCTCATCATCCTCTTCATCGTGATGCTGCTGTTCGGCGCTCGCCGCCTGCCGGAAATCGGTGGCTCGCTGGGTAAGGGCATCCGCGAGTTCAAGGGGTCGCTGAAAGAAGTCGAGGGCGAGCTCAAGGAGCTCGGAGGGTCGGATGCCCCGGACGACAGCGTGCAGCAGGAAGAGAACCAGAAGGAAGAAGCC
>JABDQB010000320.1 GCA_013042495.1 Gemmatimonadota bacterium | reverse complement strand
CGCGCAACCCGGGCTCCCTGCCCCTCGACCGGATCGAGAACGAGGAGCGCGGGGCGTGGGGGTTCAACGTCATCAGCGGGTCGAGGAAAGACGTGCGCCAGGGTCAGATCGGGGCCACCTGGAACGGCCCGGTCGGAGACAACCGGGTGGAGTTGGCGACGTGGGGCATCCGCCGAGAGTTGGACAACCCCATTCCTGGCAACGTCATCGATCTCAATCGAAACGCAGGGGGCGTCCGCGGTTCCTACGATGGGTCGGTCGAGATGAGGACGGGTGCCTTTGGCTGGCGCTTCGGCGCCGAGGCAGAGATCCAGGACGACGATCGAAAGAACTTCGACAATGATGGTGGGGACGCGGGCGCACTCTCCCTGGACCAGGCCGAACGGGTTCGGGCTTTCGGCTTCTTCGGTCAGGGTCGCCTCGAGTTCAGCGAGTCCATCGCCATCTTGGCGGGGGCTCGCTACGACGCCGTCCGCTTTTCCGTCGCCGACCGTTTCACCTCCGGGAGCGACCCCGACGACTCAGGGCAACGAAGCATGTCGTCGGTCAACCCGTCCATAGGAATCGTCTTCAAGCCCGGGGATCGCGCCGAGATCTTCGCTTCGGCTTCAAGGGCTTTCGAAACCCCGACGACGACGGAACTGGCCAACCAGGCGAGCGGTGCCGGAGGGTTCAACCCGTTCCTGGACCCCCAAACCAGCGTCACCCTCGAGGCAGGCTTCCGATTCGCTCCGGCACCTGACTTCTCCATGGAGGCCTCCGTCTTCTTGACGGATGTTACCAGTCAGCTCGTCCCCTTCGAGGTGGCCTCGGATCCGGGCCGGACCTTCTACCGAAACGCGGGCCGATCGGAGTACGGTGGCCTCGAGGTCTCCATGGACGGAGAGATCTTCACCGACGCCACGCTTCGCTTCGCCTACACCCGGACCCGCGCCGAGTACGTCTCCTTCCGCCCCGAGGGCGCCATCTACTCCGGGAACCGGATTCCGGGCATCGCCCCGCGGAGCGTCGACGGCGTGTTCGCCTACAGTCCCGGGATGGCCTTCTTCGAGGTACGCGGACTCTGGCGGCAGCCGATTCCCGTGGACGATGCCGACACCACCCGCGCTCCGCCTTTCTTCGTACTCGACCTCACAGCCGGCCTCGATGGCTATTCGCTGGGCGAGACCCGGGCGAGTCCCTTTGTCCGCATCGACAACGTCACCGACAGCTACTACATCGCCTCCGTGGTGCCCAACGCGTTCGGCGGCCGTTACTTCGAGCCCGGTCCGGGACGGACCTTCAGTGTAGGACTGGCCCTGACCTGGGGCTATTGAAGGGGGCCAGCCGCGCTCCCGGAAGGCTCTCGTCTGGGCGGACCGCCAGCTGGAAGGCAGCTAGCGGCACGCCTCGGTACTGCGAACCAAAGCGAGCGCGTTGACCACCGGTCGTTCGCCCGTGTCGTCCGACGGGCGATTCACAAGCAGGCCCTGGGCGATGAGGGCTGTCGACCCGCCACCGTCGAGGTTCAGGGCCTCCTCTACGCCCAGGGCCTCGAAGAGCCCGGCGAGCTCAGGGAGTGTCATCCCAGACGAATACGGCGGCTGACGTCCATCGACGGCAACCAGCCAGAGCGCGTCGGTCTCGACGTCCCACCCCACCGCTGTCCTCGGGTGGCGGGCGGCGGCGAAGCTCGGACGCGCCTCGACCTCCAGGTCGCCGACGCGTCGGCTCTCGTCGATGAGGTCGGGGAAACCACCGACGGCGACCGTGGCGTCCGACGGTCCACCTGTGGGCCATCCCAGGTGAAGTCCGCCTGGCACTTCCTGGGCGCTCCCCATCCAGGGTGGTGCCCCGGGTCGCCATGCGAAGGTGGGCCGCTCCGCCGAAGAGGTGACCACGCCGTCGATTACCTCCACTCCCACGGGGGCGCCTTCCGCCGTGAAGAAGTCGGCATTGACTGCGGCAAGGACCCGGCCGGCGTCCCGGGCGACCATGTCCGATACCCGTTCGCGGCCCTGCCCACCACCTTT
>JABDQB010000307.1 GCA_013042495.1 Gemmatimonadota bacterium | reverse complement strand
CCAGGTCGATGTTGTCGTACCCGACCCCGTAGTTGGCTACCACGCGCACGGACGGCAGCCCGGCCAG
Source organism: Gemmatimonadota bacterium (assembly GCA_013042495.1). Lineage (GTDB taxonomy): Bacteria > Gemmatimonadota > Gemmatimonadetes > Palauibacterales > Palauibacteraceae > Benthicola. Next base: position 2,512 of record JABDQB010000307.1, on the reverse strand, counting down.
TTCGGCCTCGCCCACGGGCTGAGAGACGAGAGGGATGATCGCGTCCACATCCGCCCGGGCGGGAAGTCCGGCTCCTGGCTGGTGAAACAGGGTCTCCCGGCCGCCGGGCCACGTGGGCTCCGGACCTGACAGATCGTGCAGCTCTCCCGCCACAAGAACGAGTCGATCGGAGGATTCGGTCATCGAGGCATGCGCCCGGTCATCTCCGGTCGGCGAAGAAGGTCTTGAGAAGGGCCGAGGCCTCGTCCGCCCGCACACCCGAGACCAGCTCAACCCTGTGGTTCAGCCGGTCGTCCTGCACCAGGTTGCCGAGGGTACCACACATCCCGGCCTTCGGGTCGTACGTCGCGAAGACGACCCGATCCACACGGGAGAGCACGATCGCTCCAGCGCACATCGCGCACGGCTCCAGAGTCGCAAAGAGCGTGTGTCCCTCGAGACGCCAATCTCCCTGGTGTGCCGCGGCCCGGCGGATGGCCAGGGTCTCAGCGTGAGCCGTGGGGTCCGCCAGCTCGCGGGTCCGGTTACGCTCTTCGAACGCCGCACCGTCGGGCGCTACGACCACTGCCCCCACAGGTACCTCGTGGTGTTCGGCCGCCTCTCGGGCCATGGCCAGGGCCCGCTCCATCCAGTGCAGATCCGACCGGTCCAAGTCGCTCACGAGTCGAGCCGCTCGAGCTCAGCCAGCGCCGCATCCACCCGGGTCACGGCCCGGTCGGCACCCAGAAGCACGAGGACGTCGAAGATGCCGGGGCTGTCCTGAACGCCCAGGAGCGCCAGCCTCAGCGGGGCGATGATCTTGCCGAACCCGACCTCCCGGACCTCCGCGAGTACGCGCAGTTCGGCTTCCAGAGTCTCGGAGTCGAATGAGGTCGCTTTGGAGAGAATGTCACGCTCGGCCTGCAGGATCTCTCTCGCTGCCTGGGGATCCCGAAGCCAGTGCTTGGCTACCGCCTTCTCCTCGTACGAAGAGGGCTCCACGAAGTACTTCAAGCTGGTCTCCGCTATGGCCGGAATCGTGCGGGCCCGTGTCTTCTGCAGGTTCACCACGGCTGCGAACCGGTCGGGATCGGAGGCGGCGATAGCCCTTCCGTCCTCGTCCATCACTTCCAGCACGAGTGGCACGAGCTGGTCAGGACCCGTCATGTCCAGGTACTTCCCGTTCAGCCACTCGAGCTTCTTCGGGTCGAATACACCGGCTTTCTTGAGGATACGGTCCAGCGTGAACGCCTCGACGAGCTCTGGAAGCTGCATGACCTCGCGGTCGTCGCCCGGCGACCAGCCGAGCAGCGCCAGGAAGTTCACCAGTGCTTCGGCGAGGATTCCCTCCTCCCGATAGGCCTCCACCGAAGCAGCGCCGTGCCTCTTCGACAGGCGCTTGCCGTCCGGGCCAAGGATCATTGGAACGTGGGCGAACACGGGGATATCGGCTCCGAGCGCCCGGTAGATCAGGAGCTGTTTCGGCGTGTTGGACAGGTGGTCATCGCCCCGGATCACGTGGGTGATCCCCATATGTACGTCGTCGGACACGACGGCCATGTTGTACACGGGTGTCCCGTCCGAGCGCAGGATCACGAAGTCATCGAGGCTGGCCCCCGGCACGGTGGTCGAGCCGTGCACGGCGTCCTCGAACGTGATTTCGGCGCCCGGCACCTCGAAGAACACAGCGTGCGGCTCGCCGGCCGCCGCCCGGTCCTCGGCCGCCGCAGCATCGTAAGCCGGCGATTCGCGGTACCGGAAAGGCACCACGGCCTCCCGAGCCCCCGCCCGTAACTCGTCCAGCTCTTCCTTCGAGGCGAAGCAGCGATAGGCCAGGCCCGAATTCAGCAGCTTCGCCACGTCGGCCCGGTGTCTTTCCAGGCCGTCAGCCTGGTGGACGGGCGGCTCGTCGACGTCGAGGCCCAGCCACGCCATCGCGTCGAGGATCTGCCCGGTCATTTCAGCGTTCGACCGCTCACGATCCGTGTCCTCGATACGGAGAAGAAAGACCCCGCCGTGGTGACGCGCGAACAAGTAGTTGAACAGGGCCGTGCGGGCACCGCCGACGTGCAGATAGCCGGTCGGGCTCGGAGCGAATCGGACTCTCGGTACGTTCATTATTACCAGTGTTTTAAATGTTGTTATATCTAGTCAACTCTGAACCTCAATTCGCCATCGATCGATTCCCTGGATGGCCGGGTGGCTGGAACGCCGGAAACCCCGCCCGTGGCGCCCGTCCGGGCCGCGACTCATCTTGCAGCAGGACCGGGCCCGGCGCCACCCGTCACCGGGCGCGACAGGACGCCGCAGGTTTGATCACCGAAAGGACACGCCGGATGCCGATGCCTTCCGAACTCTTCGTCCTCCCCTCGGTGCGCAGCCCCTTCACGAAAATGGACCGGGAACTGGGAGGACTGGACGCGCTGCAGCTCTCGGTTCCCATCGTCCAGCAGTCGGTCCTGGGTCGAGGGGGACCCGGTCCCGGCGCGTTGGGGGGAGTCGATCTCGTGGTGTGGGGTGCGGTCATCCCGAC
>JABDQB010000304.1 GCA_013042495.1 Gemmatimonadota bacterium | reverse complement strand
ACTATGTGATCAACGCCGGCGGGTTGATCAACGTCTACTCCGAGCTGGCCGGGTGGACGCTGGAGCGGTCGAAGCGAAAGGCCGGAGAGATTTACTCCACTCTTCTCGCGATCTTCGAGCTTGCCGCGGCTGAAGGCATCACCAGTGCCGAGGCCGCGGACGAGGTGGCGATGCGCAGGGTGCAGGCGGTAACGCAGCTGCACCGGACCTACGTGTGAGAGCGATGACAGACCATTCGATGCGTACGGGGGAGACGGACGTCGCGCCGTCCTACGATCAACTCGAGGCAGTGGATCCGGAGATCTTCGCGGCCATCAAGGCGGAGGCAGCCAGACAGCGCGAGGGCCTCGAGCTCATCGCGAGCGAGAACTTCGTCTCCGGCGCCGTGCTCGAGGCCATGGGGTCGGTCCTCACGAACAAGTACGCCGAGGGCTATCCCGGGAAGCGTTACTACGGCGGCTGCGAGCACGTCGACGTGGTGGAGGACCTCGCACGAGAGCGGGCGAAGGCGCTGTTCGAGGCGGAACACGCGAACGTCCAGCCGCACAGCGGGGCGCAGGCCAACATGGCCGCCTACTTCGCGTTCCTCCAGCCCGGTGACCGGCTCCTCGGGATGGACTTGTCTCACGGCGGCCACCTGACCCACGGGTCCCCGGTCAACTTCAGCGGTCGGCTCTACGACGTCGTTGCGTACGGTGTTCGCGAGGACGACGGCCGGGTGGACATGGATGCGATAGCATCGGTGGCTCGCCGCGAGCGCCCGACGATGATCGTGGCAGGCGCCAGCGCCTACCCGAGGACGTTGCCGTTCGAGGAATTCGCCAGCATCGCCAGGGATGTCGAGGCGATGCTTCTCGTGGACATGGCGCACATTGCGGGCCTGGTGGCGGCAGGCGTGCACCCGTCGCCGGTTCCGTGGGCGGACATCGTGACGACGACCACACACAAGACGCTGCGGGGGCCGCGCGGTGGCCTGATCTTGTGCAAGGAGCAGTACGCGAAGGCGATCGACAAATCGGTCTTCCCGGGAATGCAGGGTGGCCCCCTCGAGCACGTCATCGCCGCCAAGGCCGTGGCGTTGCTTGAAGCCCAAGCCCGCGGTTTCGTTCGCTATGCCGAACGCATCGTCGAGAACGCCAGGGCGCTGGCGGACGGATTGATGGAGAGGGGATGGAAGCTCGTCTCCGATGGAACGGACACGCATCTCCTCCTGATGGACCTGCGCGAGACTGAACTGTCGGGTAAGGACGCGGAGGAGTACCTGGGCCGGGCGGACATTACGGTGAACAAGAACACGGTCCCGGGTGAGACCCGTTCGCCCTTCGTAACCTCGGGCATCCGGATTGGTACTCCTGCCCTCACGACGCGGGGAATGGGCCTCTCCGAGATGCATGAGATCGCTCACCTGATCGACCGCGTGCTTCATTCGGGCGGGGACGAGAGTACGCTCGGATCCATCCGCGCAGAAGTCCACGAGCGCGCTCAACAGTTTCCGCTGGTCGCCGGCCCGGAGGTGGCGGCAACGGGAGTGTCGTGATTCGGAGCCTCACCGGGCCAGTTTCCAGCGGACACGTGGTGCGGTGAAGACTCCCGAAGCAATGTGTGTGGCTGCGGCACCGTCAGAAGCGGAACATCGTGTCAAAGGTTCCCGCTTCATCGCGGTCTCCAGACCGATCTCCAACCTCATTGATGCCACGGAGTGCCGCGAAGCGGAGCGGCGCCGTTTCCACGATGCCACCCATCACGTGTACGCAGCCCTTCTGCACGGGGGCGAAGCGCGGTCCGACGACGACGGTGAACCCCCGGGGACGGGTGGAAGACCCGTTCTTGCCGCGATTGAGCGCTCGGGCATTGCCGACGTCGCCGTTGTCGTGACCCGGTACTTCGGAGGCACGAAGCTGGGCACCGGTGGCCTTGGACGGGCGTACGGGGCGGCCGCAGACCTGGCCCTGCACCGCACGCCCGCCCGGCGGGTGATAGCCGGCTGCAAGATCCGGCTTACGTATGCGTACGCGGACACGGGGGCCGTGGCCCGCGCCGTAGAGGCGAACGGAGGGCGCCGTCTCGGTGACCGATACGGTGACCAGGTTGAATTGGAGGTTGCGCTGCCGGTGTCTCGAGTGGCCCGCTTGCGTCAAGAAATCACCGAAACGACGGCGGGGCGTGCCACGGTGGTCGAGGTGCCAGGCCGGAGGTTGCTTTCTCTCGACACTTGACGCCCATTTCGACCGATTTCTAGATTCACGTCCGGTGCAGAGGGGGAGACGTCCCCTTCGGCGTTACGTCTGGGAGGAGAAGGGACGGCAGACGGGAATGGAAGTTTCGGCGCTTCACGAGACGCTGGGGCAACTTCAAAGGCGCAACCCACGCTTCGCCGTGGAGGCTTATCTGTTCGTGCTGGGGGGCCTGCACGAGAAGCTCGCCGCGCTCGAATGCCCGCGCCATATCTCGGGTTCGGAATTGGCAGAGGCCGTGCGAGATCTTGCCATCGACCGTTTCGGACTGCTTGCCCGCGTTGTGCTCGAGCATTGGGGCGTCCACTCTACGGAGGACATCGGGGAGATCGTGTTCCTCCTGGTGGACCATGGAGTGCTGACCAAGGAGGATACGGATCGGCGCGAGGATTTTGCGGACGTGTTCTCTTTCGAGGAGGTCTTTGAGTCGGAGTATCCATGGGGAGCGCCCGGGCGGTAGCGCTTTCCAACTCGAGACACGTCCGGCGAATGCGGGCGCGTCAGACGATCTAGTTCTGTTATGCGTGCTGCCTGCCCGGCTGACTGGGGAGAGGGGTGAGACGTGGAGAACGCCACACGGTTTCCGAAGTGCTTGAAATGCGACGGCGGCCAGCTGCTGCCGCTGTCCGACTACGGTCGCGACGGTGCGCCGATCCGATTCAAAGCCTGGGTATGTTCTAACCCTGAATGTGGTTACAACATCCGGATCGACAACGGCGAGATCAGCTTCGGTCGGAGCATCAGCCAGTCCCAGAAGTAGCGTGTCATGCCTGACGAGCGAGTGAATCCCGTGCCAACGGGCTGGGAAGCGTGGGCCTCGGGAGCCGAGACCGTGTGGCTTCCAACGGCCGCCGAGATGGGTGACCTGGACCGGGAGGCAGTGGCAAGCGGGGCCACGACGGAGCGCACCCTGATCGAGACGGCCGGACGTGAGGTCGCGCGAAGGGTGCAGGCGCACTGGCCCGAGGGAGCGGTGGTGGCCGTCGTCGGTCGGGGTCACAACGGTGCGGATGCGCTTGTCGCTTTGAGGACGCTGCATTCGTGGGGGCGCGATGTCCGCGCGATCCTGGCCTCCACATCGGCTCCGGACCCCGACGTCCTCATCGGATGGGACCTCTCCCTGCAGACGTCCGAGAGTCTTGCTGCGGCTTGTGCAGGAGCAGGGGTTCTGATCGACGGCATCCTGGGGACGGGTGTCACCGGCGCTCCCCGTGAGCCGCAGGCTTCGGTCATCGAGCAAATCAATCAGTTGCCGATCCCGGTAGCCGCAGTCGACGGTCCCAGCGGCGCTGATCCTTCCACGGGGCAAGTAGCCGGGACGTGCGTCCGGGCGACCGTGACGGTCAGCCTCGGCTGGCCCAATATCGGGCTGCTTCGCCACCCGGCCCGCGACTACTGCGGCAGGATAGAATGCGTGGAGATTGGATTCCCTCCGCCGTCATTCGCACCAGGTGCTCGTGCGATTACGGGCCGCTGGGTAGCGCGCACTCTGATCGGAAGAGCTCCGAATGCGCACAAGGGAAGGGCCGGGTACCTCGTATTGCTGGCCGGCCAGGCGGGGATGGCCGGCGCTGCTGTCCTCGGCGCGCGCTCGGCTCTGCGTGGAGGCGTGGGAATCCTGAAGGTCGTCGGGGACCCGGCAAACCGCGAAATCCTTCAACGCACCTGTCCTGGCGCCATATTCGTGTCGTGGGAAGAGGACGAAGAGCTGAGTGAAGCCGTTCAGTGGTCCGGGGCGCTGGCGATCGGGCCCGGCCTCGGTCGGTCGGGCGACCGACGAATCCTGGTGGAAGAGACTCTGGTCGCACGTGGCACGCGCCCCGTCGTACTCGACGCCGATGGACTGAGCGTGTTCGAGGGGGACATGGCTCGCCTGGCCGACCTCGTGACCGCCGTTGATGTCGTGACCCCGCATCCGGGCGAGCTGGCCAGACTGACCGGAGTGCCTCTCGACAGAATACTCGACGACCCGCCGGTTGCGGCGGCTGCCGCGGCGGCGGATCTCGGGTGCACGGTCCTGCTGAAGGGCACGCCCTCTTGGGTAGCCGAGTCGGGGCGTCCGCTGCGTGTCAGCACGACCGGAGGGCCAGGAGTTGCCTCTGGAGGGACGGGAGACGTCGTGACGGGCCTGATCGGCGCTTACCTCGCGGCTGGAATGAAGGCGGCGGACGCGGCAGCCGCGGCCCTTTGGCTGACCGGGGTCGCCGCCAGTGGCTCTCCCGAAGCGGCAGGGCACCTGGCGTCCGACATACCCGATCGACTTCCCGGGATCAGGGCCCAAGTCGCGGCTCTGGGACCGCCCGCGGGACCGGTCCTCTTCGTGTCCGAGTCCGCGACGTGAGGGGCGCCCCCGGGGGGAAGGTATCCTTGGGCATTCTCGTGGGGCTTCTGCTCACCGCATCCGGGCTGCCGGCGCAGACGGGCGGGTGGAGGCCCGATGAGAGGGTACTCATCACGGATTTCGGCATCGTGACGGCTCTCGCGCGATCGTCCGGGTCCGTGTTCGTGGCCACTACCGGCGGGCTGCTCACCTTCGACGAGGCGTTCGAGCGCTCGGAGTTGCCGATCACCGTCGAGGACGGTTTCCCTCCGGTCGCACCGACCGCGATGGTGTTCGATCGGCGGGACCGGTCGGTCTGGATCGCGGCTGCTGGAGAGCTCCTCCAGTTTGATCCATTCAGCCGGCGCTTCCGTGACCGGATCTCGGTGCGACAACCTGTGACGGGAATCGTTCCGGGGGAGGCGTCCGGATCAGACCTGTTTGTTCGGACACTGGGCGAGTGGTGGAGGCTGGATACGTTCAGCCGTGACCGGCGTCGGGCTCAGCCCGGCGCCGTCCTTGCGGCCATCGATGCGAACGCCGACCTGAGGGCTCGACAAGAGGCTCTGCTGGACCCGTTCTTCCTGGATGCCGCGCAGCAGGCTGCCCGAACCTCGTACGCCGGCTCCGCGCGAATCCTCGATCTCATCCCCTCGCGCGATGCATACGGCTGGTGGCTGGGAACGGCGGGGCAGTCCCTGGTCAGCTACGACGGAATCGGTCGGGTGGGTCGCCGGACGATCTTCGGACCCACGGGCGAGGGAATGTCGTCGGTCGTGGCTACCGGCACGGAGGTCTGGTTTGCTCCTGATGTGCCGCTGGAGGGTCGCTACGCCGTTGCGGTGGCCACGGCCGACCTCCAGCAATGGCGGGCATGGCGAGCCGACTCGTCCAGGGCCGTGCCGGACCTCGTCTCGGATTTGGTGCGTTTGCCGGGCGGTATCTGGGCCGGGGGAGAGTCGGGACTGCACTGGATGGGCGACGGACGGGAGGAGTGGAGGCAAGAACGGGCCGTGGACCTGTCCTATACGCCGGTACTCGGCATGGCGTCGGCCTCCGGCGCGTCGGGCGAGGCGGTGTGGGTCGGTTCGGCTCGCGGCCTGCTGCGGGTGAAGGCCGTGGGTGCGGGAATCGACATTGCTGTCATGCCTTCGACAGCGGTGGGATCCGTTGTCGAGGCCGATGGGCGGGTATGGATGGGCACCGACTATGGTCTGTACTCCATGCCCGTTCCGGATTCGATCGGGCAGACGGTGCAGCCTCAGCGTGCAGAAGGGTCTTCCGCGCTTCGTTCGCCGGTCGGGGCTCTGACCGCATCGGGAGACACCGTGTACGCGGGGCTCGAGCGGGAGGTGTGGTGGAGGGCCGGTCGTGACGCGCCGTGGGCCCGGCTGGAGTCGGTTGGGAGAGCCCGGGCCCGGGTGTCGGCGCTGGCGATCCATGACGGAGTACTGTGGGTCGGATCAGCGGCCGAACTCACGGTGGTCGACGTTGGCCGAGGCGTGGTCGCAAGCTACTCGTTCGGGCCGGATTTGCCGCCCGGCCCCCGGGGGGAAACGGCGATTGCCGATATCGCGGTCGTGTCCTCGACCGAAGCATGGCTGGCCTTGCCGGCAGGTGCCATCCGCCTGCACGTCAGGCATTGACCCCGCGATCGGGTAGCCCGCTGCGGCCCGGGGAGATGCGCGACGGTCCGGAGTTTCGGCGAATCAGGGCGTTGATCGAAGCGGTGGGAGCGCCCGAAGTCCCGGAGGTCGCTCTCGGACCGGGGGACGATGCGGCGGTGCTTCGGGTGAGCGGCCCCGAGTCTCTGGTGGTCAGCAGCGATTTGTCGGTGGAGGGTATCCACTTCCGGCGCGAATGGCTGACCTGGGATGCCATAGGTTTTCGAGCCGTCGCGGCGGCATTGAGCGACCTGGCGGCCATGGCTGCACGGCCGATTGGAGTGCTCGTGTCCCTTGCCACACCGCCGGAGCTCGACGCCCGGACTCTGGCCGAGCTTGCTGGTGGAATCGGAATCTGCCTGCGCGAACATGAAGCGGCCCTGCTCGGTGGAGATCTGTCACGCTCACCGGGGCCTGTCGTTCTCGACGTCACTGTCATCGGAGCTGCCGCCAGGCCAGTAGCGCGCTCGGGAGCTGTGCCGGGTGACGAGGTCTGGGTTACAGGACGGCTTGGAGGTGCCGCCGCGGCGGCAGCCGCCTGGTCTGGAGGTCTGGAACCTCATCCCGCGGCGCGCCGAGCCTTCGAGCGTCCCAGTCCTCGCCTGTTGGAGGCCCACGTCCTGCGCGAGAGCGCCGAGGTCCACGCCATGATCGATCTGTCGGACGGGCTGGCCGCGGACGCGGAACAAATCGCGGCCGCATCGGGCGTTGGGCTCGTCATTGAGTCGGGCGCCGTGCCCGTGCACGAGGTTCTGGAGAACTGGGCACGGCCGGATGCCGCGCTGGCGATAGCGGTCGGCGGAGGCGAGGACTATGAACTCCTGGCCGCTTTGGCGCCTGGAACGGCGCTCGAGGCGGCCTCCAGGCTGTCCCGGGAATTCGAGCTCGATCTCACGCGCGTTGGAACCGTGGTCGAGGGTGCGGGAGTCGCCTGGTTCAGCGGCACGGGGGAATTGATGGACCCACCGGCTTCCGGTTTCGATCACTTCTCCCCGGAGGCGTGAGAGCTTGGTCAGGACAGCCTGGTTCTGGATCGTCACAGTTCCGGCTACCGCGTTCTTTTCGACCGTGTCGATCGTGGGCGGTCTCGTCCGCGCGCCGGCGAGTGTTCATGATTGGGTGCATCGGAACTGGGGCCGGACAGAGCTGTGGGCTGCGGGCGTGCGAACCACCGTCACCGGGATCGAGCACGTGAGCCACGCGGCCCCCCAGATATTCATGTCGAACCACCAGTCCATCTTCGACATCTTCGCGATCCTGGCGTGCGTGCCAGCTTCTGTTCGGTTCGTAGCCAAGAAGGAGCTCGGTCGCATCCCGATCTTCGCTCAGGCTATGCGGGCGGCCGGACATGTATTCATCGACCGGCAGGATAGGCGAAGCGCCACGGAGTCCATGCGTCTCGCCGGACTGCGGATGAAGCGGGACCGCCTTTCCCTGGGTCTGTTTCCGGAAGGGACGCGGTCGCCGACGGGTCGGCTGCGAGCATTCAAGAAGGGCACCTTCGGCCTGGCGATCGAGAGTCAGGTGCCGATCGTGCCGCTTGCTTTGGAAGGAGGATACCGGGTATCCACGCGGGGCCGGATCCGGGCCTCGCAAATGTTCGTCCGTCTGGGCGAGCCGATCCCCACTGAAGGTCTGACGGCGGACGACCGTGACAGCGTGCTGGCGTCGGTCCATGCGGAGATCGCCTCGCTGCTGGAGGGAGCGAGAAGAGTCCCCGCTCCCTCCGAGTGAGCTACTGGCTGTCAGGCGTGAAGAAGATCGGCACGCCACCCTCGGTCGGAGCGATGACCAGGTTGTTCGAGCCGCCTCCCACTTCTCCGAGTACCTCGAGGTACCGCCAGTAGAGATAGCGCTGACCCTGCACCCCGGTCAGGCTCGTGGCGATGATCTCCTGCGCGTCCCGGATGCCCGCGGCCTCGGCTCGCTTCTGGTTGGCCTGCTCCTCGACGACCTGCGTCTCATACGCTTCGGCCTGGACTTGCTGCTCGCGGGCCAACTTGTTCTCGATCGCCTGCCGGATCGTCTCCGGTGGCTCGATCTCGCGGACGAAGAAGTCGGTGACCACGATCCCCTTCACGGTCAGGCTCTCGTCCATTAGAGCCTCGATGCGGTCTCCGATCGTCGCCCGATCGCTGGAGAGGATGTTCGAAGCTTCGACCTCGGCGATCGCGTCCCGAACCGCCGAACGGTACGTGTTGTAGACGTAGGCGTGGATGTCGCTCGGGCTGCCCACAGTCAGATAGAGATTGACGGTGGAATCCGGGTTGATCCGATACCGGTAGGCGGCATCGACACCGATCTGCAACTGGTCGGACGACAGCGCGGTCAGTCGCTCGGCCGCACCCTCCCGCGGGTACTGGATCTCCCGGGTCGAGTAGTTGGTCCATGAGCGGAGGATCGAGTGGTAAAGGCCCTGCCGATACGGAGTCGAACTGACGGCCCCGGTGACAGGGTTGCGCCGCACACCCACCTCGTATTCGTCGACGCGATTGAAGCCGAACAGAAATGCCAGCACGACCACCGCGATCGCGACGCCGGCTCCGCTCGTGCCGGCTTGCTGGAGGAGCTTCTTGATCATGGTCACCTTCCAATGGGATTTGCGGGACGACGGTATTGTCAGTAGTTGCGCGTAGGGCCAATTTGAACCCTTGACGGGGAATGTGACACCCCGAACCAACTCGAAAGCGAAGCCATGGCCAGGATCAGCGATATTTCGGCGCGAGAAATTCTCGACTCACGGGGCAATCCGACCGTACATGCGGAGGTCGTGCTCGAGGATGGTGCGGTGGGTAGCGCCGCCGTGCCAAGCGGGGCGTCGACGGGACAGCACGAAGCCGTCGAG
>JABDQB010000302.1 GCA_013042495.1 Gemmatimonadota bacterium | reverse complement strand
ATCCTGAACCGGTCCGGTGCCGAGCGGCCTCTCGTATATATCGTGCCCATCCTGCTCGTGTGGTATTTCGTGTATCAGTCGGGCATCCACGCGACGATCGCCGGCGTGGCGGCAGCCGCCATGATTCCGGCCGGACGTAAACGGGACATGGCGACCGCTTCGGCGGATCTCAGCGAGTCCCTGGAACTGGCGACCAGCTCGCTCCTGGAAATCCAGAGCGAGACCCGCCAAGCGGGCCAGGCCGACTGGGCGATCAAGGATCTCCGTGAGGAGGCCCTCGCCGACATCGTCGACGAGGCCCAGGAATCAGCCGCAACGCTGTACCGCATGGAGCACGCGATCCATCCCTGGGTGGCGTTCCTGGTCCTCCCCGTATTCGCCTTCGCGAATGCCGGAATTCCAATTCCAGCGGTGTCCGCCGCCGACCTGCTTGGACAACCTTTGCCCCTCGGCATCATCGTGGGGCTGTTCGTCGGCAAGCAGCTGGGCATCACCGGATTCACGTGGCTGGCCGTTCGGCTAGGACTGGGCTCTCTACCCGAGGGAGCGCGCTGGCGAACGCTTTGGGGTGGCGGACTCCTGGCGGGGATCGGTTTCACCATGTCCATATTCATAGCCTCGCTTGCGTTCGCGGACTACGACGCACTCAGCTTGGCCAAGATCGGCATCATCGTCGGGTCGCTCCTGTCGGCGGTCGCGGGAATCGTAGTCCTCCGAACCGGTACCCCAACGGACCCCGCCACCGGCGTGGACGTTGCGTGATATTCCTTTGCTGAGAGGAATCGCGAGTTTTCTTGTCTGGGTGGTGTGGCAGATCGTCGTCGTCGTGTGGACGCCAGTCGTCGGGATCGCCCTGCTTCTCACCGGGTGGTGGGACCGACCGCGCTGGATCGCTGGACGGGTCTTCCGGTTCGGGGCGCGAATTCTGATCGCCCTGAATCCGTTCTGGAGCGTCCGCGTTGTAGGCGACGTACCGGACAGGAGTTTCCACCCCTTCGTCGCCGTGGCCAACCACGAATCTCTTGCCGACATCATCCTGATCGGCTGGCTTCCATGGGACATGAAGTGGCTGTCCAAGACGTCCATCTTCCGGGTTCCGTTCCTCGGCCAGATGATGCGCATGGCGGGCGACGTGGGGGTTGAGAGAGGTGACGCCGGGAGTCGCGGTGCCTCGTACAGCGCTCTTCGACGGTGGCTGCGCCGGGGAGCGTCGATCATGATCTTCCCCGAGGGCACGCGCTCGCGGACGGCAGAAATGCTTCCCTTCCGAAATGGAGCCTTCCGGCTGGCGATCGAGACGGGCCTGCCGATCCTCCCGATGGCCGTGCACGGAACGCGGACGGCAATTCGAAAGGGGTCGATGAAGTTCGGAAACGCTGACGTCGTGGTGAGGATCCTGGATCCCGTGCCCACGGAGGGAATCGACGTGAAGGACCTGAACGATTTGCGAGCCGCGGTCAGACGGGATATCGACGAGGCGCGTGCAGCGCTCGCGATCGAGTACGGAACTACCTATGACCCGGCGGCTCCCCCTCCCTAGGGGATGTGCCGCCGAAGAATCTCCATCACCTCGGGCACCGGCAGAGCTTCGGCGCGGCGGCCACGGTAACCCACGACCGTCGTCGCCTTGAACAGAGAGTTCAGAACCGCCTCCTCCACGGCCTCGGCCACCGCGACGAACAGCCCGCTCAGAAGCTCACCGTCCGCCAGTTCGACTGCCCCCCGATGCGTCGAGAACGCGATGGCGTAGTCGCCCGACCCATGCGACATCCAGGATCCAGTCCGAGCGATTCCCGCGAAAGCCCTCTCGGCGACACGCTCCAACTCCCGGTGCTCGAGAGGAGCGTCGGTGGCGATCACGATCATGACCGAGCCGCCCTCCCGGTCGTCGCGCCCGCGCTTCTCGAATGTACCGTGCTCCAGAAACCGGCCTACCGGAACGCCCGCAACGGTGAGCAGGCCGCCATAGTTCGTCTGGACCAGCGCACCGACCGTGTATCCGCCCGACCTGGCCCGAAGGCGCCTCGAGGACGTCCCGATTCCGCCCTTCCAACCGAGGGCGCGCGTACCCGTGCCCGCTCCCACCGACCCCTCTTCAACAGGCCCGGTCGCGGCCGTCCGCAGGGCTTCTCGAACGTGCTCCGGCCGGATGGGGCGAGCTCGGATGTCGCTCAGGTAGCCATCATTCGTCTCACCGACGACCGGGTTGATGGACGTCACTTCGGCGTTCGCGGAATCTGCCAGCAACGTATCCACGAGCGCGTCCGCAGCCCGAAAGACGCTGAGCGTCCCCGTCAGCAGAATCGGGGTCTCGATGCGGCCCAGTTCGTTGACCTGACTCAGGCCCACCAACTTGCCGAACCCGTTCCGGACGACGATTGCTCCGGGGACCTTCTCGGCGAACACATTCCCGCCATGCGGGAGAACGGCCGTTACGCCGGTTCGGATGGAGTCCCCCTGGAGGACCGTGCTATGGCCGACCCTCACTCCCTCGACATCGGTGATCGAGTTCCGGGCCCCAGGCTCGAGGCCCCCTATTTCAATACCCAGGTCGCGCGCCCGTGGCCTCGCCTCCTGCGCAGCGGTCACGGACGGCCACGATGCCAGAGCCAGAAACAGTATGAATACCCTGCAAGCGGCTCGGGAACTCCGCTTCATGGGCGTTCGCACCCGGACCGATTGAACTCCCGCTCGACGTCTTGAACGCCGGCGTACAAGCGCTCGTCCCGTGTGGCGAGTTCCTCGGGCAAGCGTCCTCGGAACGCAGCCTTGCCCTGTACGCTATAGGTAATCCAGCGGTCTTCGACCTCTACGTAGACGGCCTGCAGGTCGGCACAGGTGGCCTGGCCTCCATCCTCCGCCACCGCAAGTCCATAGTACCGACTGATGGATTCGAGGAGCGCGTCTCCGAGGCTCTCCATGTCCTGGGCAGAAGCCGCGGTGGTGACCAGAGAATCGGCCAGAGGCGGAGAATCGATTGGTCCCTCGACCGATGTCGGATCGATCTCGCTCGGAACCTCGCCTGCGGGAGGCGCAATCGACTGTTCAC
>JABDQB010000290.1 GCA_013042495.1 Gemmatimonadota bacterium | reverse complement strand
CCTCAAGAGCGCTTCGGCATGGGCGTGGCCGGGTCGGATCACGCTCTTGATGGGTCGAAACGGGTGCGGGAAGCCGACTCTTCTCCGGTGTGGTCTGGGCCTGGCGTGGTCCGACTTCGGGATCGTTCTCTTCGACGGGCGCCCGGTCAACGGAGGGCTCGCGATTCTTTCCCGGGCGGGACTCAACTATTTGCCCGACAGGCGTTTGCTCTCACCGCGACTCACGCTACGGGATCATGTGGAGGCGTTTTCCCGGGTGGGTGCCGGCGGCTTCGACCCTACGCCGGCGGCTTCTCTAGAGGTGCAGGCGCTGCTCGACTTGAAGCCCGGAAGCATGTCAGGCGGTGAGCGTCGTCGCGCCGAGATATGGCTGACCGTGGCCGCCGCAACGACGTGCCTCATCGCTGACGAGCCTTTCCTTGGAATCGCCCCGGCGGATCGGGGCAAGGTGGCGGCTGCACTGCGCAACCTGGCCGCCACCGGAGCGGCGATACTCCTGACCGGTCACGAAGTCGAAGATCTGTTCGAGTTGGCCGACGATGTCATCTGGATGGTGGCTGGGACCACACATGGACTGGGCTCGCCAAGCGAGGCGGCCGGGCACGCTCAGTTCCGGCTCGAGTACCTGGGGACCCGTGCCTTGCCGCCGTCCTGAACTCAGGCCCGATTTCGGTACAGGTCCGGGTCTACCACCTCGGCCATCGCTTGTTCATCCAGACCGCGGCCGAGGAAAGCGTTGATCCGGGCTGCGGCCCCCTCCGGATCATGGATCGTCTCGCGATGCCGAAGGTCGAGCGTCTCGAAGCAGGAACGCCCAGCCAGTTCTCGGGCCGCTTCCGCCAGGTGTTCCGCATACAGGACCTTCATGCGACCGTCATCGGCACCCGGATCCTCGCCGCGCCGTTCCAGCATCTTCGCCTGTGACGCCAGCACTTCATCCAGGTCACGGTGGACGAAGACCACCCGGTAGTTGTTGTCGTCAGGCAGGTACTTCAGGTAATGCGACACGATCTTGATCACCTTCCCACGGACGTCGGTCAGCCAGGCCGTGTCGCCGCCAAGATCGATCTTCTTGACCCGCTCCAGCTCGTAGTAGCCCTCGGGATTGTCGGGATCCGCCGCCCTCTCGAAGTCGGCCACGATCTCCAGCCCGCCGGCCTCCAGCATCTGCATCATCATGGAGGTGCCGGAGCGGGGGAGGCCTGAGACGACGACCAGGGGATCGCCATATCGGAGCCGCCGATAGACTTGGTGCAGGATCGATGTCACGCGGGTCTCCCTGGAGGGACTGTGTTGCTGTCCAAGGCGGGACAATATGTGATCGCGGTCGGCCTGCCAACGATCCCCACGGGCCCTGCCAGATAGACGAACCCCCATCCACTGCCTAGCTTACTCCGTGCCCCCGGAATCAGGGACCTCATGCTAGCCTACATCGTCAGACGCCTGCTGCTGGCCGTTCCGTTGATCCTCGGGATCGTCACGGCGACGTTCTTCCTGGTGCACCTGGCGCCGGGTGACCCCGTCGATCTGTATCTGCAACCGCAGCGCCAGGTGGATCCGGCTGTGATCGAGAGGGTCCGGCAGGAACGCGGCCTCGACCAGCCCCTTCACATCCAGTACGTGAACTGGCTTTCCGCTTCGGCTCGCGGAGATTTCGGCGAGTCGTTCCTCCTGCGCCGGCCCGTGCGGGACGTGCTCGCCGAGACCGTTCCCTACACCCTGCTTCTCATCCTGGCGGCCCTCCTCGTCGACGCCCTGCTCGGGATATCGCTGGGCGTGGTGTCGGCGGTGAAGCGCGGCACGAAGCTGGATCGAGTCGTCACGCTCGGATCTCTGGTGCTGTATGCGATGCCCGGCTTCTGGTTGGCACTGATGCTGATCCTCCTGTTCTCCGTGGGCCTGGGTTGGTTCCCGACGTCGCAGGCCACGTCGCTGGACTACGCCGACCTGAGCGCGTTCGGGAAGGTCCTGGACCGGCTGTGGCACCTGGTGCTTCCGGTGACCGTGCTGGGCGTAGGGGGAGCGGCGGCCACCGCCCGCTACATGCGCAGCCGTCTGCTGGACGTTTTGGGCGAGGAGTACATCACGGCGGCCCGGGCGCGTGGATTCCGCGGATGGACGATCATCCGACGGCATGCCCTCAAGAACGCGATGATCCCGATCATCACCATCTATGGCATGAGCCTGCCCCTCATGCTCGGCGGCGCCACGATCGTCGAGACCATATTCGCCTGGCCGGGGATGGGCCGTCTCACAGTGGATGCCGTGGTCGGGCGCGACTACCCCGTCATCCTGGCTACCACCATGGTCGCTGCCGTGCTCACCGTGCTGGGGAGTCTCCTGGCGGACGTCGGCTATGCCGCCGTCGATCCAAGGGTGTCGTATGAACGCTCCAGGCCCTGAACGAGCCGGGGCCCGCGGCCCATGGGGTATGTCGGTGCGGCGCTTTCGCGCCAACCGGCTCGCCCTGTGGTCCCTCTACGTGATCGGAATCCTGGTCCTCGCCGCTCTCCTGGCGCCGCTCCTGGCGCCCCACGATCCGATCGGCATCGGCGACGTGATGGCCACCCGGTTTCAGTCGCCGTCCTGGGCCCATCCCTTCGGCACCGATGAGTTCGGCCGCGACCTCTTGAGTCGGGCGCTGTTCGGGGCCAGAGTCTCCCTTTCCGTCGGAATCCTGGCCATGCTGCTCGCCACCACGATCGGCAGCCTGTACGGGGCAGTCTCGGGGTTCTTCGGCGGAATCGTGGACGGGGTGATGATGCGAATCGTTGACGTCTGGATCGCTTTCCCGGCCTTCTATCTCATGCTCCTCCTGGTCGGCGTGTTCGAGGCCAGCGTTCCGATACTGATCCTGATCCTGGCACTCACGGCATGGCCGGCGACCGCGCGGTTCATTCGCGGCGAGATCCTGTCTCTCAGGGAGCGGGACTACGTGGAAGCGGCACGGGCCATGGGTCTCCCCGCACACCGGATCATCCTGCGCCACCTGATTCCGGGAGCTCTTTCGCCCGTGCTCGTGACGGGAGCGCTGGCCGTGGCCGGTATGATAGGGGCGGAAGCCGGCCTGTCGTTCCTCGGACTGGGCATTAGCCCCCCGACCCCGTCCTGGGGAAACATGGTGGCGGCGGGCAAGGACACTCTGGCCGGCGCCTGGTGGATCTCGTTCTTCCCGGGCGCTCTGCTCACGATCACCTTGATCGCCTTCAGTCTCGTGGCGGACGGTCTCCGCGACGCGCTGGATCCGAAGGCGCCGGACCAGAAGTTCGTGTGATGATCCTCACCGTCAGCGACCTGCGCACGCGATTCGAAGTGGATGAGGCGGAGCTGTGGCCCGTGAACGGAGTGTCGTTCGCCGTCGCCGGTGGGGAGACGCTGGGCCTGGTTGGGGAATCCGGGAGCGGGAAGAGCATGGTGGCGCTCTCCATCCTGGATCTCGTCCCCTCTCCCGGCCACGTCGTCTCGGGAGAGGTCGCGTTCGAGGGCCTGGACCTCATGTCCCTGGGCGGATCGGCGAAGCGTAAGGTGCGCGGTGGCGGGATCGGGATGGTGTTTCAGGATCCCTCTGTCAGCCTCAACCCGGTGTACAGGATCGGCGATCAGATCGCAGACGTCATCCGCCTGCATCGTGGTTTGGGCAGGGCGGAGGCGTGGGGCGAGACGGTGCACCTGCTCGGAGATTTAGGCTTCCAGGATCCCGAGAAGCGGGCTCGCGCCTATCCGTTCGAGCTTTCAGGCGGGATGCGCCAGAGAGCGCAGATCGCCATTGCGGTGGCCGGGCGGCCGAAGCTCCTGATCGCGGACGAGCCCACCACGGCGCTCGATGCCACGGTGCAGGCAGAGATCTGCGATCTCCTGAAGTACATCCAGGGTGAGTTCGGGATGTCGATCCTGCTCATTTCGCACGACCTGGCCATGGTCACGGAC
>JABDQB010000279.1 GCA_013042495.1 Gemmatimonadota bacterium | reverse complement strand
ACCATCCTCGACCTGCAGTCGGCCCAGATCACCCTGCTGTCGGCCCAGGTCGACGTCATCCGAAGACGCTTTGAATACCAGCTCGGCCTCGCAAGACTCGAAGCCCTGCTCGGCACCAACCTGAGATGAATCGACGGATCGGGGCGCGCACCCGCGGGGTGCGCCCCCGCGATCGCCCCCAGCTCAGTCCGTGATCAGCCTGTCACGGGCCTCGAGCAACTCCCGACGTGTCTGTTCGCCCACCTCGGGATAGGCGAGGGCCAGGCTGGACAGCGTCCGGCAAACGATCTCCGACACCGACAGGCGCATGAACCGTTTGTCGTCCGCCGGTATCGAATACCACGGCGCCCAGGGCCTTGAAGTGGCGTTGAGGGCCTCCTCGTAGGCCTTCATGTAAGAGTTCCAGTGCTCGCGCTCGTCGACATCGCCCGCGTTGAACTTCCAGTTCTTCTCCGGCTCGTCGATCCGGTCCAAGAACCGCCGTTTCTGCTCGTTCCGCGAGACATTGAGCCAGAACTTGAGAATCACGGTTCCGTTTCGGGCCAGGTGCTTCTCGTGATCGCGGATCGACTCGAAGCGTTCGGTCCAGATGCTCTCAGGATCGACGGGGTAGGGGAGTCTCTGTCCCATCAGGATTCCCGGGTGAACTCGCACCACCAGGACCTCTTCATAATAACTGCGGTTGAAGATCCCGATCCGCCCCCGCTCGGGAAGCCGGACGGCGCTTCGCCACAGAAAGTCGTGATCGAGTTCGAGTGCCGAGGGCCTCTTGAACGAAAAAACCTGGACGCCGGCCGGGTTGATTCCTCGCATCACTGCCCGGATAGTCCCGTCCTTCCCCGCCGCGTCCATGGCCTGGAACACCAGCAGAACGGAGTATCGATCCTGGGCCGCCAGCATGCGCTGAAGGTCATCGAGCTCCTCGATCTGCCTCCTCAGGGCTTGCTTGGCGGCCTTGCCCGTCGGGCCTGAGTCCGGCGGCGCGGTCGGAAAGCCTGCCACCTGGAACGTGCCGTCGAACGGAACGAGATAGGAACTGGAGACGGCTTTGAACATGACGCTCACCTGTACGCGGAGGTTCGCACCCCATAACCTTGCGACGAGGGTTCATGATACCGACGGCAGCGCCGTGCACCAACCGGCGCCGCGCGCCGCCTAATCCTTCGACCCGGGAGGCTTCATGCTGCGACCCTTCGTTCCCGTCCTCGCTATCGGGCTGGTCGTCGCCTGGACGCCGGCAGTGCATGCCCAGGCAGAGGGAGGCGCCCGGACCGGAGACAACGTGGTTACCGTGGCCGGTGAAGTGGAGGGCTTTCCGTTCTCCCCGGCGATCCGCGCGGGCGGGATGCTATACCTGTCCGGACAGGTCGGAAACCTGCCGGGCACGCTCGAGATGCCCGACGGCATCGCCGCTCAGACTCGGCAGACGATGGAGAACATCAAGACCGTGCTGGAGGCAGCCGGTGCGACACTTTACGATGTAGTAAAGTGCACGGTATTCCTGGATAATATGGAAGACTACTGGCCGATGAACGAGGTCTACGCTTCGTACTGGGAGGGCCCGCCGCCCGCCCGCTCGGCCTTCGGGGCCGACGGTCTCGCCCTGGGGGCGCTCCTGGAAATCGAGTGCCTCGCCACGGACCCGGCGGCGGAGTAGAAGGAAGTCGCGACAGAAGGTGGTGAGTCGGGCCGCCCCCGGAGGGCGGCCCGATGGGGCGGCGTCAGTCTCCGAAGCCCTGCAGCACTTCATCCAGGGTGGGGCGCCCAATCTCCTGCAGTTCGTAGCGCACCCGAACCGTCGGCTTGTCGATGTCGATCAGGCGCCGGAGGTCGATTGGCGTACCGATGACCACGAGGTCGGCAGGTGTGTCCGCGATGGTCTTCTCCAGCTCGGCGGTCTGCTCGGCGCCGTAGCCCATGGCCGGCAGGACGTCTCCGGTGGTCGGGTACTTCTCGAACGTGTGGGCGATCGATCCAACCGCCCAGGGCCGGGGGTCGATGATCTCGGCCGCCCCGTGACGCCGCGCGGCGACCCAGCCGGCCCCGTACGCCATCTCGCCGTGCGTGAGGGTCGGGCCGTCCTCCACCACCAGGACCTTCTTGCCGCGAATCTGCTCGTCGCCCTCTACGAATAGCGGGCTGGCGGCCTCTATGACCAGGGCTTCAGGGTTCAACGCATGGGTTACGGCCCGCGCGGTCTCCACCTGCTCGAGGCTGGCGGTGCCCACCTTGTTGACCACGATCACGTCGGCCATGCGGACGTTGGCCTCGCCCGGGTGATACCGGGCGGCATGGTCCGGCCGGTGAGGATCGACCACGGTGATGTAGAGATCCGCCTCGTAGAACGAGAGGTCGTTGTTGCCACCATCCCAGATCACGACGTCCGCTTCCTGTTCGGCTTGCCTGAGGATGGCTTCGTAGTCGACCCCCGCGTAGACGATGCGGCCCGCATCAATATGCGGTTCGTATTCCTCTCGCTCCTCGATCGTAACCTCATGTTTCTCGAGGTCCTCGTACGTCTCGAAGCGCTGGACGGCCTGGGCGGCGAGGTCGCCGT
>JABDQB010000276.1 GCA_013042495.1 Gemmatimonadota bacterium | reverse complement strand
ATCGGCTACTGACACGGCCGGAGGAACCGGCACCGAATCCAGATCAACCACGAGGGCGCTGGAGGAACCCAGCACGTCGGGCACCGCGACTCTAGCCACGAGCGGGCGAAGCACGCTCCGTATCGTGTCGGGTTGCGGAGGGTCGGCAACCTGGGCCTGGACGGGATTGCCGCATGAGAGGGCGACGACGAGCGCACCTGCAGCGAGCGCGCTCGCGCGGGCTGCAGTGAGAAAGGTAGGGCCGGTGGCGCACGGCAGCTTCGGGTGACGTCTCGAGTGGTCTCGCTTCATATTCGGGTCCAAACTGATCACTCGTGTCGCTCCCGTCCACTCGAACAGGGCGATCCGCTGGCACCGCTCGCGGAGCCCCCCTTATGTTCGGGAACGCCGCCGTTCGTCGTCGGCCCGATGAACTCCGTTGATTGTCCCCGTTTGACTCAAAGGTGGAGAAATGATCTCGGTCTCCCGGAGATGGCTGCCCTCGTGCCGTCGAACCGCCGTGTGGGTCTCGCTGGCCCTGCTCGGAGCGGTCGGACCCGCTGCAGGCCAGGTCGACCCCAGCCTCCTCGCCGGCATGGCGGCCCGGTCCATCGGGCCGGCTGGTATGAGCGGTCGGGTAGCCGACGTCGTAGCCGCCCCCAGCGATCCGACCATCGTGTACGTAGGTGCGGCCACGGGAGGAGTCTGGAAGTCCGTGAACGGCGGCTTGAACTTCGAGCCGATCTTCGACGACCAGCCTGTAGCCGCGATCGGAGCCATCGCCATACACCCGTCGGATCCGGACGTAGTCTGGGTAGGGACGGGAGAAGGGAACGTCCGCAACAGTGTCTCGGTGGGTAATGGCATCTACCGTACCCGTGACGGCGGCCGAACATGGGAGCACCTGGGCCTCGAGGCCACGGAGAGAATCCATCGCATCATCATTCACCCGCGGGATCCGAATACGGTCTGGGTGGCGGCGATGGGGAGGGAATGGGGAGAGAACGAAGAACGAGGCGTGTATCGAACGACCGACGCGGGGAGCACCTGGGAGAAGGTCCTCTACATCGACGAGAGAACCGGGGCGGCTGACCTGGTCATCGACCCTGCGAATCCCGAGAAGTTGTTTGCGGCTATGTGGGAGTTCCGTCGCTGGCCCTGGTTCTTCAATTCGGGTGGCCCGGGCTCCGGGCTTCATCTCACGCGCGACGGCGGCACGACCTGGATCCGAATCACGCCCGAGGATGGCCTCCCGGAGGGCCATCTTGGCCGGATTGGATTGGGAATCGCGGCATCGGAGCCTCGCATCGTTTACGCGTACATCGAGGCAAGAGAGAACGCCCTGTTCCGTTCGGATGACGGGGGCATTTCCTGGGAGAGCGCAGGCAAGGGCGACAACGTGGGCAATCGGCCTTTCTACTACGCCGATATCCGGGTTGACCCGGAGCGTGCCGACCGGGTGTACAGTCTCTGGTCAGTGATCAGTGTTTCCGATGACGGCGGACGTACCTTCCGGCGGCTCGTCGGCTGGGACGTTCATCCCGACCACCACGCCATGTGGATCAACCCCACAGACGCTTCCCACATCATCATCGGAAACGACGGCGGTGTGGCCATCAGCCGGGACCGCGGACAGACCTGGCGGTTCGTGCGCAATCTTCCGCTGGCGCAGTTCTATCACATTCGGGTTGACATGGAGCAGCCGTACAATGTGTACGGTGGTATGCAGGACAACGGCTCGTGGAGGGGCCCGAGCACTGTGCTGGAGAATGGAGGCATTCGGAACTTCCATTGGGCAGAAGTGGGTTTCGGGGACGGATTCGATACTTCCCCGGATCCTGAAGATCCGATGCGGGGCTACGCGATGAGCCAGGAGGGCTTCCTGAGTCGGTGGGATCTCCGCACCGGGGAGCGAAAGGACATCCGGCCGGCCCCCGGGGAAGGAGAGAGGCTCCGCTTCAACTGGAACGCGGGGTTCGCCCAAGATCCTTTCGAAGCTGGCACGATCTACTACGGCAGCCAGTTCGTGCATCGGTCTAGAGATCGGGGGGAGACATGGGAGGTCATCAGTGGCGACCTGACAACGAACAATCCCGATTGGCAGAAGCAGGCCGAGAGTGGTGGGTTGACGCTGGACGTGACCGGCGCGGAGAACTTCACGAGCATCGTCTCCATTGCCCCGAGTCCGCTCGAAGCGGGAGTGCTGTGGGTTGGTACCGACGACGGGCGGCTTCACGTGACCAGAAATGGAGGAACCAGCTGGTCCAGCCTGGAGAGCGAACTTCGTGATGTGCCGGCGCATACCTGGATACCTCACATCGAACCGTCGCGCTTCGACTCCGGGGGCGCGTTCATCGTTCTTGATGATCACCGGCGGTCGAACTGGACCCCCTATGTTTTTCGCGCGGACGACTACGGCGAGCGTTGGACCCGTCTCGCCGGCGAAGGCGACGTGTGGGGCTATGCGCTCTCCATCGCTCAGGACCCGGTGGATTCCAACCTGCTGTTTCTGGGCACCGAGTTCGGCCTCTGGGTCTCCCTGGATGGAGGCTCCGACTGGTTCAAGTGGAAGCATGGCGTCCCGACGGTTGGAGTACGTGATCTGGTCGTTCATCCGCGCGATCACGATCTCGTGATCGGGACGCACGGTCGGGCGGCCTATATTCTCGACGATGTCAGCCCGCTGCGGGGTCTGGACGCTGAGACCCTCAATGCCAGCCTCCACGTATTTCCCGTATCCGACGCCGTGCAGTATCGGAGCCGGCAGACCGGGGCGAGTCGCTTTCCTGGACACGGCGAGTTCCGGGGAGTGACTCGACCGACAGGAGCCATCATCAACGTCGTCGTGAATGGTGAGG
>JABDQB010000275.1 GCA_013042495.1 Gemmatimonadota bacterium | reverse complement strand
TCTCACGAGAGCACGCGAGGGTTCGTCTTGGCAGCAGCCGGTTTGTGCTTGTCGACTGTAGCACGAACGGCACCTACATCTCGCGCGATGACGGACGGGACCCGGTCCGAATTCATCGTGAGTCGTTCCCTCTGAGTGGCCGGGGCGTGATTGGGCTGGGCGTAGACCCGGCTGAAGTTCCGGACGATCGCGACGCGTTGGTTCGCTTTGTCTTTACGCCGTGAGGCCCGGTCTTCCTCATGGCGGAGGCGGGCGGTTGCGATCCGTCTACGACGATTCGTCAGGCTTGTGGGACCCAATGGCGAGGACGCCTGTATTCTGATCTCCAGACCGCCGATTAGAACAGGATGACGCCCTTCCCGCGTGATAGCGGAGTCCAGATTACTGCGGCCTCGACGACGTTGTTGCGGGCTGTCGTGGTCTTCGTATGCCTGCTTGGACTCCCGACTGATGCCGTTTCACAGGACCTGGACACTTCGCTAATCCAGGCTGCCGCCCGGGGCGACCTGGCGGCCGTTCAAATGATGCTCGCTGAGGGTGCTGACGCGGCCGCGACGGACTCTTCGGGAGCATCGGCATTCATGTGGGGAGCGTATGCCGGAAGCGTTCCTGTCGCCCGAGCGCTGATGGACGCAGGTGCTGACCCATTTCGCAAGGGTGTCATCTGGCTTGATGAGTCTCGCAGGTCCTACTACGGCAGCCCTCTTGCCGCGGCAGCGGGAGAGGGTTGGCTGCCTTCGGTGCGCTTTCTGATTGAGGAAATTGGTCTTTCCGTCAACGATCGGGAGTGGAGTCCGACGGACGGTGAGGCCACCGGTTGGACGGCTCTTCAGTGGGCCGTCAGTTCGGATCAGATTGACATCGTGAGATATCTGGCAGCTCGGGGTGCCGATCTTGAGGTACGCAACAGAAATGGTGAACCACTCCTTGTAGCGTACGCGGACCCGGGTCGGCTGCCTGTTCTCAAGGTCCTTCTCGAAGCTGGGGCAGACGTCAACGCAACAGACCCCGCAGGAAACTCGGTTCTGTTGTACGCCATGATTGCCGATGCGACAGAGTTCGTTGAATTGCTATTGTCTTATGGCGCCGACCCAAACCGGGTCCGGTCCGACGGAGCGACACCGCTCCTATTCGGCATCGTGAATTATGCCACGGCATCGGTATTGCAAATGCTGGACCGCGACATCGATTTGCACCGTGCGGGCGAATATGGAACGACGCCGCTTCACTGGGCGGCGATGGCCGGTGTTCCCGAGGTCATCGACAAGATGATCGTGCGAGGAGCGGATCTCAACGTTCGAGATTCGACGGGTGCCACGCCCCTCGGCCACGCGGCTCAGGCTTCCAGGTATCGAGCCGCCGAGACCCTTTTGTCGCGTGGCGCGGATCCCAGTGCGAGGGAGTCCAACGGGTGGGCCCCCCTGCATTACGCAGCTCAGAATGGCCATTCTAGGCTTATCCGGGCCCTTATCGACGCAGGCGCAGAGATTGATGCGAGATCGAACAACGGCCTTCGCCCGCTCGACATTGCGATTGACTCGCTGGTAATACCGCCCGTGGAGGTTCTCGTTTGTGCCGGTGCCTCACTCGATATGCCGGATGCGCAGGGTCGGACGCCCGTGGAGCGCGCGAGGCATCGCGAGCGCGAGGATCTCGCGAGGGATGCGCGACTCGGAGGTTGGACCGAGCAAGAGCGGCAGGAGGCTGAGGAGTACTACGTGTCCATGTCCACTATGCTTGCTGATCCATACTGTGGAGTCCGACTTCGAACCGGGATGGTCGCCAACAATGACCGATTCATGTCCGTCGGAGGGGTTATTGTTGCTCGTCAGGTCATGGAGACCATTCTGTCCCAGGAGCGACTGCGGCTCGGCGAAGTGCAGGAAGGATACGCGTACCTGCTCGCACACTTCCTCTGGGTGCACGTCGAGGGTGGCGACCGGAATGAAGGTCTTCGCCTTGGAGAGCGGGCGCTCGAACTACACCGGCAACTGTATCAGCCCGACGCTCCCGAGATGGCACGCGTGTTCGCGCCACTCGCGGCACTCCATCTCCGAGACGATCAGGAAGTCAGCCAACACTACGTTCAGCAAGGCCTCCGTCTGACGGAAACCTCGGCTGAGGAGTGGTTGCCCCCACGATTACTCCGTACGAGTGCGCGACTACTACTTGAC
>JABDQB010000270.1 GCA_013042495.1 Gemmatimonadota bacterium | reverse complement strand
CTGACCGATGAGTCCGTGGCCGAGGCGATCGGTCGCGGTGTCGCGTCGCGCCCGGTCGTGAACCTCGCTGCCGAGGAGTTGATCGTGCAGACGTCGGACGCGCGCCTGAACGTCGAGAACCTGCTTCTCGGACCGCAGCGCATCCGCGTCCGCGCCTGGCGCCAGCAGTTCCAGACCGCGAACACGGCCGAGACCGAGCCGAGCGGTCAGTAGGAGATCAGGACGGGGCCGGATGGTCCGCCCCCGCCAATGTTCCCGGATCGGGCGCCCTGCGCCTGGAGTTGGTCAACGATGCGTAGCCCGAGACGAACCGGCAACCGCGGTTTCTCGCTCGTCGAGATCATGGTCACGATCGTGATCATCGGCATCGGCCTCACGCTGGTCCTCCCGCGGATCAATTCGAGCATCCGCATGGCCCGGCTCGAGGAAGCGCAGGCGCGTCTGCAGTCGGACCTGAAACTCGCGATCTCGACCGCCAAGGCCACGGGCCGCTCGGTCCTGATCGACTACGAGGATGACGGATACCGCCTCGTCGACTCCGTCGATACGAACCGGATCTACGCCTCCGTCGACACGCCGAAGGGCGTGAAGTTCCAGAGCTCGGGCACCACCCAGATCTTCCCCTGGGGCCTCGTGACCGAGGGCACCCTCCAGATCTACTCGTCCGAAGGACTCCACAACTACACCATCCTGCCGTCCGGCAAGATCGAAGAAGGGACGGGCAACTGATGAAGGGCAATGGTCCCAACCCCAGGCGTGAAGGCGGCTTCAGCCTGATCGAGACGCTCATCGTGCTCACGGTGCTCGCGCTGGCCATGCTGCCGCTGGCGTCTACCCAGTTCAGCTCGCGGCGCACGATCACGCAGGCGGATCGCCAGACGCAGGCCATGCAGGTGGCCGTCGAGCAGATCGAACGCGCCCGGATGGGCGGGTTCGGCTCGGCCATTCTCGACACGATCCAGGACGGGGAGTACGAGATCTTCACCCAGGTCGTGCCGGACACCACGAACCCCTTCCTCGAGGAAGTCCAGATCGTGGTGAACTGGGACAACGCCTCCGGTGCACAGAGCCTCACCGTCTCCACCAAGAGGGCGTCGCGATGAAGAAGTTGATCCGCGACCGGCGCGGCTTCACCGCCGCCGAACTGCTCGTCGCCATGGGCCTCGGGGCCGTGGCCGCCGTCATCATCTACTCGGTGTTCTTCTCGACCCGGAACGCCTACTTCGATACCCGAGGCGTCTCGGAGGCCCAGTCGGACAGCCGCAGCGTGCTGAGCCTGATGTCGCAGGACCTGCGCTCCGCGGGATCGGATCCGCGACGCATCGGGCTGCAGCGCCTGCCGATCGCCGACCTGGACGACGTACGCGTCCAGAACGACGCCGACGGCGACGGGGTGATCGACGCGGCCGGCGAACCAGCCGAAGACGTCACCTGGAGTTTCGACGCCGCTGCGGGCACCGTCATCCGCACGACCCCGCAGGGAGCCAACGTGCTGCTGAACAACGTGACGGGGCTCCAGTTCACCTACCTGGACGCGGCCGGCAATGCGCTCGGGCCGCTACCCCTGTCCGCGGAGAACCGGGACCTGGTTCGCGCGGTCGACGTGTCGCTGACCGTCGAGCTTCTCGACGACAACACACGCACCTGGAACACCCTTCTCGCCCTGCGCAACGATCCCTGATCGGAGGAACGACGTGACGACCATCCAGGCACTCCGCCGCCAGATCTCGAACGAACGGGGCATGGGCCTCGTGGGCGCGATGCTGATCGTATCTCTACTCGCGATCCTCGGCGGGATCATCGCTTCGATCGCCGTGAACGAACGCCGCACCGCATTCAACGAGGTGCTGCATTCGAGTTCACTGGTCGCGGCAGACTCCGGGACCGAGCACGCCATCGCATGGCTCATGGTCCAGGACGACGCGCCCGCGTTCACCAACTTCGCGGCCCGCGAGGTCGGAGCACAGAGCCTCGCCGCCATGGAGACCCATGACGACCAGCGCTTCGAGTACGCGCTGGCCATTGCGCTGGACGCAAACGGCCGGCCGGACATCGGTTCGATAGCGGGCTACTCGACTCAGGGATTCCAGCAGGTCACCTACGACGTCGTGTCCAGTGGTGAAGCC
>JABDQB010000261.1 GCA_013042495.1 Gemmatimonadota bacterium | reverse complement strand
ACATAGACGAGGTGTGGCACGGCGGCCTTCCGACCCTCCATCGCATTCCAACCTCCGAGATCCAACGGCTGGAGTTCTACAACACGGCTGACGCGACGACGCGATGGGGCACGGGGCACCCGTCGGGGGTCATCAACGTCGTGACGGGACGGTTCTAGAGCGCGGGCCGTCGTCGGAAGAAGATCGGGCGCGGACCCGAAGGCCCGCGCCCGATACACGGCAGCTGCGGTCGACTCAGCTACCCACGAGCGTCGTGTTGTTCTGGAATTCCGTCGCCGGCAGATCGAAGCAGATCTGGTTGGAATACTGTCCGCCGAATCCGTCGTCAACGCCGACCGCCGGGAACAGTGCAATGATGCCCGTCCCTCCCGGCCCGTGTCGCGTCAGGTCGTAGAGGTGCTGGCCCTCCAGGAAGAGTTCGGCTGCACGCTCGTGGAGCACGAGGTGCTCCAGCACTTCCTGCGCATCCGAAGGACCGGTGGCTTCGCCCTCCGAACCGTACGGATCGAGGCCGGCCGCGGTGTGGAAGGCGTCAATGATGGCGACGGCAGCGTCGGGATTACCACCTGCGATCTCGGCTTCGGCAATGATCAGCTGCGCCTCGGCGTAGCTCGCCATCTCGAGCGGTGAACTCGCGTTCGGGAACTTGTCCGAGTTCCAGATCTCCAGCCCGGTGCGGGGGTGATCCCGACCGGTGTAGAACGTGTTGATACGCGGATCGTCCACTCCATTGTACTGAACCCCCCGGTAGGGCTCCGCCGGGGACACGTTCTCGTCATCGACGCTGATGTTCCACAGCGTGTTACGCGTGACGTTCGACGCATCCGAAAACGGCAGCTCCCACGCGAATCCGGCGGGCACGGGACCGACCGTCAGGGCCGCCGAGGCAGGCTGCCCGAGATTCAGTTGCGCCCTCGCCTTGCCTACCAGAGCCGCGTTCAGCACGTCTCCGGCAGCACCTGCGGCCATGGCTTCGTCGAACCGGGTTACCGCGAGGTTGAAGGCCTCGGTCTTGCCCACGACCGGCCCGTTGTCGAACGCAACCTCACACATGGACTCGCCCATCATCAGGTATGCGAATCCAGCATGCATCCCGACCTCGGCCTGAAGCTCCGCCTTGTCCGGCACGTCGGCCACGTCCCATCCATCCAGCAGCTCGAGCGTGAAGTCCGCGATCCAACGCGCCCTGGACTGCGGCTGGTAGATCGCTGGCTGCGTATTCCCGCAGTCGGCGCTGGCATACTGCGCCCCGTAGCCACTCGTATCGTGTGTGCGCGAGTCCCAGATGTTCAGGACCGTGTTGTTCGAGACGTCGCGCCATTCGTTGCCGGTCAGCGCGGACGCCGCCGCGAAGTACGCATAGGCACAGCGCACCTCGTTCGCGACGCTGCTCACGAGCAGGTCCGCCGACGCCGGGTTCTCCAGATCGGAAGCCACCACCTGCGACGGTGCGTCGACCGCGAGGAGGTCGTCGAGTGCGCTGCACCCTCCGAGAACGCCCGTCAGGGAGAGCACGACCACGCATACCTTTGTCGATTTGTTCTTGATCATGGTATCCCCCTACATGCCGAGTCGGATGGTGAGCGTCAGCGACGTCAGAGGCGGAACCGCCGAGTCTTCCTGCGGCTCGCGATTGCCCGAGAAGGTGTTGCTCGGGTCGATAACCTCTGGATCGTGATGCGGCCACTCCGGCCAATTGGTCCAGATCATGCCGAGGTTGCGGGCAGACAAGCTCACGCTGCCACGCGTCGACCCGACCTTCTCCACGATGGATCCCGGGAGCTGGTAGGTCGCCGAAACCTCCCGGAACCGGAAGAACGACGCCTCGTTCACCCAGAGGGCGAACTCGCCGAAGGCTCCCTCCTGGGCCTCGGCCACCTCGGTGATATCGGGGTGGTTCCGCGGGTCGGCGTTGAGTAGGGCGGTCTGCAGGGCCGCGTATCGCCACCAGCCCTGCAAGTCGTACTTCGTCTGACCGAACTTGCCCTGCGCGAGGGCGTCGATCGTCAGCCGATCGCCGATGGTGAAGGACGAGCCGACAGACAGCTCGAGATTCGGGTCGGGATGACCCTGATAGATCCAGGCATCGGGGGTGCACGCCACGCCGACGCCCTGGCCGTTGTCGCACAGCATCGACGAGACGTCGATGGCTCGGCAGGCTGGATCGTTGGCATCGGGGCACACGA
>JABDQB010000248.1 GCA_013042495.1 Gemmatimonadota bacterium | reverse complement strand
CCTATATGCTGCGCCACCTCGCACACCAGTCGATGGGGCTCACCCTCGTCACCGGTCCACTCGAGTTCGACCGCGTTGTAGATCTCCGGCAGGTTTTCGGGATCGAATTCCACGTCGACAACCGGTCCGATGACCTGCACCACTTTGCCGATCGACTGCGTCGCCTCTGACATTGCTATCCCTTCAGCGCCTCGGCCCCGCCGATGATCTCAGCCAGCTGGCTGGTGATCTCCTGCTGCCGGGCACGGTTGAACTGCCTGCGGAGAGTCGTGAGGAAATCGTCCGCGTTGTCGGTCGCACTCTTCATCGCGGTGCGACGCGCTCCCTGCTCGGCCGCCGCGTTCTCCACCAGCGCTCGATAGGTCGAGCTCAGGAGGTGGAGGGGCAGCAGTTGAGCGAGAATCGCGTCGGCCGACGGATCGAGTATGTAATAGGGCTCCCGCGTGGGTCGCTCCTGGGGCACGTACACCGGGAGGAGTCGCCGGGTAATCGGCGGCGTGCTCATCACGCTTTTGAATTCGGCGTGAACGACATATACCGCGTCGAGATCCCCGCTGACGAAACGCGCCGCGAGTGGATCGATCAGGCCTCGGGCGTCATCGGGCGTAGGGCTGTCGCTGATATCCTTGCGCGCAGTCGCCAGTTCTACATTTCGAAACCGGAAGTAGCTGATGCCCTTCTTGCCGATCACGTGGAATTCAGTACCGACGTCCGACGCCTTCAGTTCGGCCAGAAGCTCACGAGCCTTGCGAATGAGGTTCACGTTGAAGGCCCCGCACAATCCCCGGTTGCTCGTGACGAGAATCACGGCGGCGCGCCGGATCCGGTCCGGTTGCCTGAGCAGCGGCTCGAGCTCGGCCAGCTCGGGGGTCACAAGGTTTTCGACCACCGATGTCAGACGCTCTGCGAACGGCCGCGCCTCTCGCACCCGTGACTGAGCACGACGCAATTTCGATGTCGCGACCATCTCCATGGTGCGCGTGATCTTGCGCGTGCTCTGGACGGAACGCATCCGCCTTCCTATGTCCCTCGCCTTCGCCATCTATCCGTTCACTCGTTCGAGTGCGTGGGGTTCGCCAGACTCAGCAGACTCAGCCAACCGCTGTCGCGGCCAGATCTTCCGCCGACGAAGTGCGGAACAGTCTGTTGTGCGCTTCGATCGCGTCCCGGAGCTTCCCTTCCGTCTCGTCACTGATCACCTTTTCGTCGCGAATCGCGGCGCCGATTCCCGGGTGAGCGGATCGCATGTATTCGTAGAAACTGGCCTCCCAGGCACCGATCTTGGGTGCGTCGAGATCGTCCAGGTAACCCTGGGTTCCGGCGAAGATCGCCATCACCTGTTCTTCGACGGGCAGGGGCCTGTACTGACCCTGCTTGAGTATTTCGACGGTGCGTTCGCCTCGCGCCAACTGGCGCTGCGTCGCCGCGTCGAGATCGGACCCGAACTGGGCGAACGCCTCCAGTTCCCGGTACTGTGCGAGATCGAGCCGCAGGCTTCCCGCCACTTTCTTCATCGCCTTGATCTGGGCCGAGCCACCTACCCGGGACACCGATATTCCGGCGTTTACGGCCGGTCGCACGCCCGAGTAGAAGAGATCGCTCTCGAGGAAGATCTGACCGTCGGTGATCGAGATCACGTTTGTCGGGATATAGGCCGACACGTCTCCGGCCTGCGTCTGGATGATCGGAAGCGCCGTCAGCGAGCCACCCGGCTTCTCGAGATCGGGGTGAGCCTCGATGACCTTGGGATCCTCGCTGACCTTGGCGGCCCGCTCGAGCAGTCGGCTGTGCAGGTAGAACACGTCGCCCGGGAACGCCTCCCGGCCCGGCGGCCGCCGGAGGATCAGGGAAACCTCCCGGTACGCGTCGGCCTGCTTGGAGAGGTCGTCGTAGATCACGAGCGTGTGGCGACCTTCCTTGTACATGAAGTACTCGGCGAGCGCACAGCCACCGTATGGCGCGATGTACTGCAGGGTCGCCGGGTCGGACGCGTTCGCCGCCACGACGATCGTGTAGTCCATGGCGCCTTCCTGCTCCAGGCGATCGACCACGGACGCTACCGTCGAGGCCTTCTGGCCGATCGCGACGTAGACGCACACCACGTCTCCGCCGCGCTGGTTGATGATCGTGTCGATCGCGATGGCGGTCTTGCCGGTACGCCGGTCTCCAATGATCAGCTCCCGCTGACCCCGGCCGATCGGAATCATGGAGTCGATCGCCTTGATGCCGGTCTGCAGCGGCTCCTTCACGGGCTGCCGATACACGATGCCCGGCGCCTTGCGATCGACTTTCATCGTCCCTACCGACTTGATGGCGCCCTTGCCGTCGCGGGGCTCTCCGAGCGGGCTGACCACGCGGCCCAGGAAGTCAGGGCCCACCGGGACCTCGAGCACACGGCCCGTGCGCCGGACCGAGTCGCCCTCCTTGAGCTGCAGGTAGTCGCCCATCACCACGGCGCCGATGTTGTCCTCTTCGAGGTTCAGTGCCAGCGCGGTGACCAGTTCACCGGTTTCGGAGGATTCGATCTCGAGCATCTCGTTGGCCACGGCGGAGGAGAGACCCCAGATGCGGGCCACCCCATCCTTCACCTCGAGGACTTCTCCGACTTCCTCGAGCTTCAGGTCTTCCTCGTAGTGGTCGATCTGCTCGAGGAGCGCCTTCTTCATCTCGCCCGCGCGGAGCGTTGCGTCTGACGTGGGCATTGCCTGTCCAGTCCCTGAGTCTATGTAGTCAGCCAGTGGGTCCGGCTGATCCGGCGTCTTCGATGAGCGCCCGGCGCATCAACTGCAGCTGTCGCCGCACCGATCCATCCATGACGCGGTCTTGCACTCGCACGATCATTCCGCCGACCAGGCGCGGGTCGCGCCGGAAGTCGGCCGTCACTTCACGGCCCAGGACTTTGCCCAGAGCCGTCTCGATCTCGGACCGAAGCTCGGGGTCCGGATCGACGGTCATGGTCACATCCGCTTGCACCCGGCCGATGCGCTCGTTCAGCAGCTCGCGAGCGGCCGTCTCGATCTCCGGCAACAGCGACTGCCGACGCTTTTCCAGCACCACCAGAACGAAGCGAACGAACGCCTCCGGATACCGATCGTCGAACACGGTCCGGATCACGTCCCGCTTGTCGGCCAGCGTCACACGCGGCGTTTCCAGGAACGCCCGGAACGAGGGCACGCCCCGGTACAGGGCGGATACCTCGTCGAGGTACCCCAGCCAGGTCTCCGCGTCGCCGGTGCGGTCAGCCAGTGCCAGCAGCGTGTCCGCGTAATTGCGGGCGACTGCCATGCGGCTCATTCCATCTCCGCTATGTAGTCGTGGACCAGGCGGCGGTTCGCATCGTCGTCCAGGTTCTCACGCACCAGCTTCTCAGCGGCCTTCAGCGCGAGATCCACGGCTTCACGGCGGACGGACTCGAGCAGATCGTCCTTCTCGCGAGCCAGGTCCCTGCGGGCCCGCTCGAGCATCTCCTCGTTGTCCTTTCGTGTCTGCGCCAGGATTTCCTCGCGCAGCCGCTCGCCGGCTTCCCGGCCCTGCTGCAGGATGTCCTTGGACTCCCGCCGCGCCTGGTCCAGTTGCCTCTGGTGCTCATCCAGCAGCCGCCGCGCCTCGTCCCGGTCTTCCCGAGCCGAATCGATAGCCGCCTGGATACCTGCCTGCCGCGTCTCGAGTCCCCTGGCGATGGCCGGAAAGGCCTTCCACGATAGGATCCCGAGTGTGAGCAGAAAGAGCACCCACGTCCAGATTGTGAGGCCGGCGTTGATCGACAACACGCCTCCCTCCGCGGCCCACAGCGGTGCCGGGGCCACGAGAAGCAGCGCCATCGGCCCTGCCATTCGCCAGATTCTCATCCCTGTCCCGCTTCTTTGATCCCGCAGACCCGTCGCCGGCCAGGTGCCGACGACACGGTTGCAGAGGTCTTACTTGATGAAGCCGGCGATCACGAGCGCGAACAGAGCCGCGCCCTCGATCAGGGCCGCGAGGATGATCGAACCCGTCTGGATCTGGGCCGCAGCCTCGGGCTGCCGAGCCATGGCGTCGGCCATCTGGCCGCCGATCCGGCCGATTCCGATTACGGCGCCGATGACCACACCGGCCGCGCCGATGATGGCCAGGCCAGCGCCCACGTCGCCGGTGACGCCGGCCGTGTCCTGTAGAAGAGCGAGCATGTTGAACATCAAGGGTCTCCTTGAATTTCCGGGTTAGCCTTCCGGATCCCTGTTGTCAGCAACCGCAGGCCGCCGGCTCAGTGCGCGTGCCGGATCAGGCCGATGAACACCGCGGTCAACGCGGTGAAGATATACGCCTGGAGGAAACCAACGAAGATCTCCAGGAACATCACGAACAGTCCGAGGGCCAGCGAACCGGTGATCGCAGCAGCGCCGGTGGCTGACAATCCTCCGTAGACGATGATCAGGCCGAGCAACGAGAGCAGCACGAAGTGGCCGGCCGTCATGTTGGCGAAGAGCCGCACGGCAAGCGCGAACGGCTTCGCGACCTTACCGATGAGTTCCACCGGGGTCATGATGATCAGCATCACGATCTTCATGAATGCCGGGATCCCCTTGGGGACGTAGAAGATCGTTCCCAGGTACCCCTTAGCACCCAGGGCCTTGTAGCCGGCCACCTCGACCACGATCAGCGAAATGATGGCGAGAGCCGCGGTGACCGAGATGTTACCGGTCGCCGAAGCTCCCTGCGGAATCAATCCGAGGAGATTGGCATACAGGATGAAGAAGAACAGTGTCACCACGTAGGGCACGAACTTTTCCCCCCCGTGACCGATGTTGGCCAGAGCGACGTCATCCCGCAGGTACAGGTAGAAGGCCTCGAAGACATTGAGTATTCCGCGTGGCGCCTCTCGACCGGAGTCGGTGCGGTTGGCGCGCCTCGCCGCCAGGCCGACCGTGAGGATGGTCAGCAGGCTGGCCAGCATCAGGAAGACGACGTGCTTGGTCGGAGACAGATCGATCTCGAACCGACCCACGTGGACGGGAGGGATGCTCAGAGGCTCCAGGCTGATCGAAGCCGGGCCGATCTCGAGTACCTCGGAATCCACGATGTGGTGGATCATGGTCTCGGTGCCCCACTCCTCGGCATGCTCTTCTTCGCCGGCGTGCTGGTCCACGGCGGCAGCGTCCGCCGCCTGTTCGACGGCCGCGGGGGCGTGGTCGGCCTCCGCAGCCAGGTGCTCCTGCGGAGCGCCCAGCGCCAGGCCGATCAATGTGATTGCCAGTCCTGCGATCATCCGTGTTCCCGATCTATGTCCTGCGTACCGTTCGGTCCGCCGTCGTCACCGCCAGCCAGCCCGCCTCCAGCAACAGGAAGACAACCAGCGCTAGCCCGTACCCAATCATCACCACCCGCACGGGCGCGCCCGCCAGCGTCGCCAGCCCCCAGACCAGAACTCCGATCCCGAACCGGCTCGCCATCCCTGTCACCCATACGCTGGTGATCCGCTCGCCGCTCTCCAGACCGGCGGCGAGGTGCCAGAACGAAACCGCCTGCACGATCCAGGCGATCCCGACGCCGGCGGCAACGGGCATGGCCGGATGTCCTCCGACGCTCGCTGCGACGACTCCGCCGGCCGCTAATGCCAGGGTCAGCCACAGGTACCCGGAGCGTTTCACTCCGCCCCTCCGTCCGGGTCGCGCTCCTCGCCGCCCCGGAGCTCGTCGCTCCGGTCCAGCACGAGGTGCCGGTACATGCTGTAGAAGCCCGCTCCGAAGCCAGTGAAGGTACCGAGTAAGACGAAGAGCGGCTCCGTGTGGAGC
>JABDQB010000244.1 GCA_013042495.1 Gemmatimonadota bacterium | reverse complement strand
CCTCCAGCGAAGCGACCGTGAACCCGGCGGCCGTGAGGCCATCCAGGACCTCGCCGATGTGGCGCGCAGCGATGGCGTTGGCGTGCAGAAGCAACACGTGGTCCACCTCGCGTCCGAACTTCTCTCGTCCGGCGGCTCGGAAATGAGCCGCTGCTTCGCGCACGTGGGCCAGGTAGGCCTCGACGACGGCCTGTGCCTCGGCGGTGTCCGCCGCCTGCATCGCCAGGTCGTACGCCCGCGCGAGCAGCCACTCCGAGTTGTCGATCGTGACGTGGGCGTTGGCGTAGCCCCAGTCCGCCAGGGTCTGCGCTACGGAATCCCGAACCGCGCGATCATCACCCTGATGAAGCATCGGGTAGCGGAACCAGCGGAGCGGACCCCCGGCGATCTCGCTCACCGCCTCGCCGCAGGCCTCCACGTCGGCCAACCACTCGTCGGTCGGCGTGCGGTTGAGATCCCGGTGAGACGTGGAGTGGTTGCCGAGTTCCATGCCGGCGTCCAGCCACTTCCTCAGGATCGGCGCGCCCTCCTGGATTCCGCGGCACGTCACCAGCCCGGTAGCCGGAACGCCCCGGGAGGTCAGGGTCGCGAGGAGGGTATCGGTGAGACCGATCATCTCCGCGTCGGTATATCCGGGCCCGTTCCATGGGAGGTCATCGAACGTGATCGCCACGCGCGGGCTGGACCGGCCGGCGGCTTCATCGAGGGCCTCGGGAAGTCCGACCTGCGACATGGCGATGACCGAGAAGCCGACGGAGTGAAGAACGACGAGCAGATACGGCCAGCCGATCGTGAACAGCCTTCCCATCAGTCCTTCCGGCCGATCTCCAGCATCCTCTCGACCGAGCGGAGGGCTTTGAGCCGCATCTCTTCCTCGACGAACACCTCGTGCTTCATCTCCTGCAGCGAAGCCAGCGTGTTTTCGAGAGTGATCTTCTTCATGTGCGGGCAGATGGTGCACGGCCGCACGAACTCGAGCTCGGGGTGAGCTTCGGCGACGTTGTCCGACATGGAGCACTCGGTGATCATGATCACCCGGTTCGACGTCGCCTCGTCCAGGTAGTCGATCATCGCCGTCGTCGAGCCCACGAAGTCACATTCGGCGCATACCTCGGGAGAGCACTCGGGGTGGGCGATCACCTCGATGTCCGGGTATTGGGCCCGGTAAGCCCGGATCTCTTCCACCGTGAACTGCTCGTGAACGATGCAGCGTCCGGCCCACGTGATCACCTTCACGTCCGTCTCGTTGGCCACGTTGCGGCCCAGGTACTCGTCGGGCAGGAAGATCACCCGGTCCACGCCCAGTGATTCCACCACGGCGACCGCGTTGGCCGACGTGCAGCAGATGTCAGATTCCGCCTTGATCGACGCGGGCGTGTTGACGTAGGTGACCACCGGCACGCCCGGATAGCGCTCCTTCATGAGCCGAACGTCGGCGGGCGTGATGCTCTCGGAGAGTGAGCATCCGGCATCGGGATCCGGAATCAACACCGTGCGGGACGGGTTCAGGATCTTGGCGGTCTCGGCCATGAAGTGGACGCCGCAGAACACGATGACGTCGGCGTCCGAGTCCCTGGCGATGATCGAGAGGCCCAGCGAATCGCCGACGAAATCGCTGACTCCGTGGAAGATCTCGGGTACCATGTAGTTGTGCCCCAGGATCACCGCGTTCTTTTCCTTCTTGATGCGGTTGATCTCGGCGATCAGGGGGGCGTGCATCTCCCATTCGAAGCGGGGGATGCTACCTTTGACCTTCTCATATATCGGGTCGGTCGCTGCGGCGACCTCTTCCGTGAACTCGAGCTTGGTCGTCACGTTTGCCTCCGGTTACGTCTGCCGGCGAGAAGAGTTCGCACAACATACCCGGGTGGGGAAGAATCGTCACGCTTCCCCGGACACGGTCCTGAAAGAGATTCGACGCCCATGAATCGACAGTCGGCTGTGGAGCGGATCGAAGAGCTGCGCGAGATGATCCGTCGCCACGACCACCTGTACTACGTGCTGGACTCCCCCGAGTTGTCGGATGCGGAATACGACGTCCTGTTTCGGGAACTACAGGAATGGGAAGATAGCTTCCCAGACCTGCGCACCGCTGATTCGCCCACCCAGCGCGTGGGTGGCGCTCCCCTGAGCTCGTTTCCGTCCGTCCAGCACGAAGCGCCGATGCTGAGCCTCGATTCCGACCAGACCGAGGAGTCGCTGCGCCGGTTCACGGACCGGGTCGAGCGGGGCCTCGACGATCCGTCGCGTGCGGCCTGGGTGGTGGAGCCGAAACTGGATGGCCTGTCGATCGAGCTGGTGTACGAGCACGGTCTGCTCGCGCGCGCCTCCACGCGTGGCGACGGTCTGCGCGGCGAGGGCATCACCGAGAACGCACGGACCATCCGCTCGATACCGCTCCGGTTGGTGGAAGACGCGCGGCCGGCGCCCGCTCTTCTCGCCGTACGCGGCGAGGTCATCATACGGGTGGACGCGTTCGACGACCTCAACGAACGCCTGATCTCGGAGGAGCGGCCCCCGTTCGCCAACCCTCGCAACGCGGCTGCCGGCTCCCTGCGGCAGCTCGACCCGGCGATCACGGCGTCTCGCCCCCTGGAGGTGTACGCGTACGACGTGCTGGCCAGTTCGGGGCTCGACGTCTCGACGCAGTGGGACACGCTGCAGGCCCTTCGGGACTGGGGTTTCCTGGTCAACACCTACTCCGAGCGCGCCACGGATACCGAGGAGATCCTCGCCTACCACGCCCGTATCGACGCCGGGCGACAAGACCTGCCTTTCGAGATCGACGGCGTCGTGATCAAGCTGGATGACCTCGCGGCGCGGGAGGAATTGGGCTTCACGTCACGTCACCCCCGATGGGCCTTCGCCTTCAAGTTCCCGCCGCGCGTGGAAGAGACCCGGATCGAGCGGATTCTGGCGAGCGTGGGCCGAACGGGCGTAGTGACACCGGTGGCGATCATGGAACCGGTGAACATCGGAGGCGTCACGGTGACCCGGGCCTCTCTTCACAACCGGGAGGAACTGGCACGCAAGGACGTGCGCCCCGGCGACCGGATACGGGTGCAGCGCGCGGGCGACGTGATCCCCCAGGTGATCGGCCGCGTCGAGGAAGAGGGCCGGGAGCGCGGCCCCGCCTTCCGCATGCCCGAATCCTGCCCGTCGTGCGATACGGAACTGGTGGAGCGCGGACCTTTTACCGTGTGCCCCAACAGTTTCGGCTGCCGGGCGCAGCTCAAGGGCCGCATCCAGTACTTCGGATCGCGGGGGGCGCTGGACATCGAAGGCCTCGGCGAGGAGACGGCCCGTCTGCTTGTGGACGAGAACCTCGTGGAGCGCCTGCCCGACCTGCTGGACCTGACCGTGGAACAGCTGGTCGAGCTGGAAGGCTTCGCGGAGCTGTCGGCGGGGAATCTCGTCGCTGCCATCGAGGCCGCCTCGGAGCCGCAGCTGCACCGGTTCCTCGCGGCGCTGGGGATCCCCGAAGTAGGGGGCGCCGTATCCCGCTCGCTGGCCCGGCACTTCGGCACGCTGGATGCGATCATGGCCGCGGATGAAGATGCGTTGACGGACGTGGAGGGCGTGGGCCCGATCATGGCGTCCCGGATCGTCGCCTTCTTCGCCGAGCCTCACAACGCCGAGAATATCGCGCGCCTCACGGACCGCATGCGGGTGCAGGCCGCCGAGACCGCTCCCCTCGGGGGGGCGCTCGAGGGAAAGACGTTCGTGTTCACCGGCGGGATGGACGGCATGAGCCGGGGTGAGGCGAAGAAGAGGGCGGAGGCACTGGGAGCGAAGGTCACCGGGTCGGTGAGCAAGAAGACCGACTACGTGGTGGCGGGCACCGATCCGGGCTCCAAGCTGGGCAAGGCGAACGATCTCGGGGTCACCGTCCTCGATGAAGACGGGTTCCTGAGGATGCTCGAGGACCTGGAGGTCGGGGAATAGCCATGGAGAACATCGAGATCGCCGCCGTTCTCACGGAGATGGCGACCCTGCTGGAGATCCAGGGCGAGACGAACCCGTTTCGCATCCGGGCCTACCGAAACGCGGTCTATACGATCCAGGAAAGCCCCGACCCGGTCCGGAAGATGGTGGAGGAGGGCGCCGACCTCACCGAGCTTCCGGCCATTGGCAAGGACATGGCCTCGCACATCACGGAGCTGGTGACCACGGGCCGGCTGTCGATCCTCGAAGAGGTGTCGAAGGAAATCCCGCGCTCCCTGGTGCAGCTGACGAAGCTGCCGGGCGTGGGGCCGAAGAAGGTGCGGAAGCTGTGGGACGAGCTGGACATCACGACCCTCGACGACCTGGCCGCGGCCGCCAGCGCCGGGAAGATCGCGGTCCTCGCTGGCTTCGGGAAGAAGAGCGAGGAGAAGATCCTCGAGGCGATCGAGCGTCACAAGAAGCGGTCCGGCCGCTTCCGGATTTCGTCCGCCGACGAGCTGGTCCAGCCGCTGATCGAGTACATGCTGCAGGACGAGCGGGTCGAGCGCCTGGAGGTGGCGGGAAGCTACCGGCGGCGCCAGGAGACCGTGGGCGACATCGACCTGCTGGCGATCGCGTCCGATGCGGAACCGGTGATGGAGCGCTTCACGTCGTATCCGCCGGTCCGCTCCGTCGAAAAATCAGGGGACACCCGGGGCACGGTGATCCTGAGCTCGGATCTGCAGGTGGACCTCCGGATCCTGCCTGCCGAGAGCTACGGATCGGCCCTCGTCTACTTCACCGGGAGCAAGGAACACAACGTCGAGCTGCGGAAGCGGGCCCTGCAACGCGGGCTCAGCGTGTCGGAATACGGGGTGTTCGAGTTGGCCGAGGAAGGGGAGGGTGAGGAGAGCACCACCGGCCGCGACCTTGGGAAGCGCGTGGCGGGCGCCACGGAAGAGGAGGTTTACGCGTCGGTGGGCCTTCCATGGATCACCCCCGAGCTTCGCACGAACCGGGGCGAGCTCGAAGCGGCAGCCAACGGGGAGCTTCCGGCCTTGATCGAGTTCGAAGACCTGAAGGGCGACCTGCAGATGCACTCCACGTGGTCGGACGGCAAGAACACGATCGAGGAAATGCTCGCGGCCTGCGCCGCCAGGGGCTACGAGTACGTGGCCCTCACCGATCACTCGAAGGCGCTGGCCATGACGGGCGGGCTCGATGCTGCCAAGCTGCGGGAGCAGTGGAAGGAGATCGACGAGGTTGCGGCGCGCCACCCGGAGATCCGATTCCTGCGCAGCCAGGAGGTGGACATACTGGCGGACGGGGCCCTCGACACCGAAGACGAGATGCTCGAGCAGCTCGACCTGGTGGTGATCGCCGTGCACTCCCGGTTTGATCTTCCGGCGGCGAAGCAGACCGAGCGTCTCCTGAAGGCGATCCAGCATCCGCTGGCCAACATCGTGGCGCACCCCACGGGGCGGATCATCAACCGCCGCGATCCGATGGACTTCGCTCTCGACGAGGTCCTGGCCTGCGCCGCCGAGCACGGGGTCGCGATGGAGCTGAACGCGCATCCGCATCGCCTCGACCTGAGGGACATCGACCTGATGGCGGCCCGGAAGCGCGGCGTAAAGATCGTGATCAGCACGGACGCGCACTCGATCGCGGATCTCGACCTGATGCCGTACGGGGTCGAGCAGGCCAGGCGAGCGTGGCTCGAGCCGGCGGACGTGCTGAACACGTTGCCGGCCGATGACCTGCTGTCCGCGCTGGCGAAGGCCTGATCGACGTGGAGGCACTTTCGAGTCGGACCGACCCTTACGCACGCCGGGCCGT
>JABDQB010000242.1 GCA_013042495.1 Gemmatimonadota bacterium | reverse complement strand
CTCCAGAGCCTCGCGTGCCGGGTGCCAGCACCCTCCTCCCATAAAGATGTTGCCGGGCTCCAGGTGCAGGTAGAACCCCGGGGCATGCGCGTCCTTGCCGGCCTCATGACGGAATTGAAGAGCCGCCCAGGTCTTGTAGGGGCTCTTGTCCTTGGAGAATCGGGTGTCCCGGTGAATGCGAAAGAGCGAGCCCCCGGATTTCCGGTCGTCCGCGACGATGTGGGGACTGATCGACTCGAGCGGTGTCTCGACATCCCGGATGAAGGCTCGCAAAGGCTCCCGCACCGCGTCCTCGTAGCGTGAACGGTTGGCCTGAAACCAGTCCCGGTCATTGTTGTCCGCGAGATCCGAGAGAAACGCGAATAGTTCTTTGGTAACGTGTCCCTGGCCGTCGCTCATGTGCGCCTCCCCACCGGTATGGCTGGTTCCCGACGTGCACTTCTCTCCTCGAACGCCGGCGCCGCTCCGGGTTCGCCCCGAAGCTCGTCACGACCGGGTTCGCCTGTCAACGCGAAGCGACCGATTGTCCGCTGCGGCTACCGTCGCTTAACTTGGCAGTGTTCTTCGAACTCCCCCCTCGAGGAGACCCGATGACACGACAGCGTAGATACGTCCTGATCGCACTCATCCTGCAGCTCGCCATGGTGCTGACGAGCCAGGCCTCCAGCGCGGTCGCGAACCTGTCAGGACTGTTCGGAATGGGCATTCCGCTGGTTGTCGGTTGGTTCTACGCCGTGCGGCGAGGTCTCAGTCTGAAGGAAGCCTCGACGGGCGGCGTTCTTATCGGAGCGGTTGGCGCGGCCATCGGCCTGGTGGTTGCGATCGCACTGGGTGGCGGATCCTGGAGCCTGCTGCCACTCGGCACCGCCGCGTCCACGTTCACGGGCTGGCTGGGCGCTTTCCTCGGCTGGACGGTCAAAGGGGGACGGAAGACCGGCGCGGAGGGCTGACGGCGTGCGTTTCCCGGGTCTCATCCGGGAGGTGCAGGTCCCACCACGCACGCGCGCTTTCACCCGTCCACGGTGCGGCGAACTCGATCGCTTCGAGCGTCTTCTTGAGTTCGCGGGCGCTCCCGGGCCGGGCATCCACCGCCTTGGTCATGCAGCGCAGGACGGCGTCCGCGAGCACCTGTGGAACGTCGAACTCCGACGCCGTTTGGACGGGCGTGGGCTCACGGCGAATGTGCGCCGCGATGATCTCTGGGACCGATGCTCCGTCGTATGGCGGACGGCCGGCAAGCATCCAGTATGCGGTGCAGCCCAGGCTGTATAGATCGCTTCGCGGCTGGTAGCGCGCGCTTCCCTCCACGGCCTCGGGGGCCATGTAGTGGGGCGTCCCGACGATCGACCCGGCCCTGGTGATCGTATCCTGCCCCGGTGTATCCAGCTCCTTGGCCAGGCCAAAGTCCAGGACCTTCACGAAGTCGCAAAGGCCGCCACGCCTCGTGACGAAGACGTTGGCTGGCTTGAGATCTCGATGAACGATTCCCTTTTCGTGCGCTTCGGAAAGCGAGTCGCACACCTGGGTCAGGATGTATACGACCCTTTCGGGCGAAATCGGACCGAAGCGCCGCACGAGTTCTTCGAGGTCGAGGCCGGCCAGGTACTCCATGGCCAGAAAGAACGTCGATTCGTCGGCTCGGCCATAGTCGCGGATCTCGATCGTGTTGGGGTGGTCGAGCCGTGAGGCCATTTCTATTTCGCGCTCGAATCGCGAGATCAGTGTGGAGTCGCCTTCCGGGGACGCCTCGATGATCTTCACGGCGCTTGGCCGGCACATCCGGCTGTGCTCCGCCATGTACACGGCCCCGCCACCGCCCTTGCCCAATCGCCGGATCAGCGTGTAGCCGCCAAGGCGTTCGGCGATGCGGGCCCTCTCGCGCAGGTGATACAGGGTCCGCGTGATCGCCACCGAAACCAGGCCGAGCAGCGCGACCCCGACCGCGGCGAATATGGCGCCGGACGATGGAGCCGAATGAACCACAGGCCACGACCACCAGCCAGCGTCGCCGACGCCCCTGTCCAGAAGAACTCGCGCCGCGGGCACGGCCGCGAGGGACGTAGCGACCAGGCTCGCCTGGAAGGAAACGGTCCAGGGGATCAGCGCGGCCGAACCGAAGAGGATCAGGGCGACCAGGGCAACAGGCGGGTAGTCGGCCTCGTGCAACACGGTGTCGACGGCAAGTACGCAGAGGACGCCGACGGCTACGACCAGGCTCAGCCAACGGGCCCGTTTCGCTCGCGCTTTCCCTGGAAGCAGGGCCACGATACCGAGCACGAACACGCCCACGTACGCGAGGTAGATCCAGCGCTCGGACGGAGGCGGGGAGGGCTCGGCCGCCAGGACGCTGTGCAGTTCGCCAGCGGCTAGTAGGGCGGCCGTGACCGCGAGGCCGAGGCCAAACGTGATTTGGCAGCGCCTCACGAGCAG
This sequence comes from Gemmatimonadota bacterium, assembly GCA_013042495.1. Classification (GTDB taxonomy): domain Bacteria; phylum Gemmatimonadota; class Gemmatimonadetes; order Palauibacterales; family Palauibacteraceae; genus Benthicola. The sequence goes on along the minus strand of JABDQB010000242.1, from coordinate 435 downwards.
GAGGCTCTCCCCTCCCCCGGCCGTCATGTCGGCGGACGCACTCAGAAGTGAGACGCTCATACCGCACTCCACACGCACACGGCTTGCACTCGGAGCGGGCTACGATGCCTCGCTCCGCCCGTCTAGTCCATCTTCCGGAAGCGAATCGGGTCGTAGAACGTCACCTCGAGGCCGATGACCTCGCCTGTTTCGTCCAGTTCGAATCGCAGGAACGACTGGCTTGCCATGTCGAAGATCGGATGCCGCCAGGTGACCCGAAACACGTCGTGGTGCCAGTGCTCGAGGTCGCCGAGGTGCCGTGGGTTGTAGTCGAACACGAGGTGATCTTCCTCGATCCTGACCGCGGTCTCGCCGGACACCGCCTCGGTGTAGATCCCGGCGTAGGATTCGAGGGGCAGTGAGGGCTCGGTACCCCGGATGCGAGCCGCCTGGAGC
>JABDQB010000240.1 GCA_013042495.1 Gemmatimonadota bacterium | reverse complement strand
CTCGGTCCGCAGTCAACTACAACCGGAGGTACCGAGATGCACAGAGCTATCCTGCTGGTCGCCCTCTTCCTCCTCGCCGCGCCGCCGCTTACGGCCCAGGAATGGTCGGCCGAGCAACAGGAGGTCGTGGAATGGTTGAACACCTTCACCGAGGTTGCCTACGGAGGTACTGCGGACGAGTTCATGACCTGGTTGCATCCCGAGTTCACCGAGTGGAACTACTCCGAGAAGGAGCCGACCGAGATGGAGTCCATGACCGAGGTGGTCACGGAGTTCTTCGCGGGCGTTGAGTCGATCGTGCTCAGGACAAAGCCGAGATCGGTCCACGTGTCCGGAGACGTAGCCGTGTTGCACACCTGGTACAGGGAGGTGATAACCGGTGGCGAGGCGGAGGGAAATTACGGGGGTCGCTGGACGATCGTTCTCAAGAAGGCGGACGGCGAGTGGAAGCACCTAGCCTGGACGTGGATCCAGGAAGACGCGAAGCGCGAGAAGCTGGAGAAGACGAAGGGGCAAGGCTGAGCCCGGCGGCTCCCGTGCGTGCGGAAGGAGCCCGTCAGTAGTCCACTGGCCGCAGGTACCACTCTCCGATCGTGGTGCCCGAGAGCATCGCTACGGTCGGCAGGTTTCGCTTCCAGTGCGTGCCCTCGAGCCGGCGGAACACGATGTCGACCTTCGCCCGGTCAAACCCTGCTTCCACCAGCCAGGCGGGAGAGCGGCCGTTGAGCAGGTGATGGAGGATCAGGTCTGCCTCGGGGTACGAGACGCCGAGGTCGTCCTCGTCCGTCTGTCCGTGGATCAGGTCCGCAGTGGCCGGTTTGTCGACCACCTCCGACGGCAGGCCGAGGTGCCCGGCCAGCGCCCACACCTGCGTCTTGTACAGGTCTCCGAGCGGGTTGATCGGAGGTGAGTCGTCCGCATGCCACGTGAAGTAGCCCAGAAGACGCTCCGACTTGTTTCCCGTGCCGATCGGAAGGGCCCGCAGCTTGGCCGACTGGTCGAACAGAACGATCATTCGCATGCGGGCCATGACGTTCCCTCGCCGCGTGGGGTCGGCGTCCGGCTCCTCGGTCTCGAGATACCCATCGACCGCGTCGCTGATGTCCACGGTGCGGGTAGCGATTCCCAGGGAGTCGGCCACGAGCATGGCGTGCTGGGCGCTCTCCGGGCTCGAGGTCCGGTACGGAAGAAGAATACCGGTCACGTTCTCCGGACCCAGGGCCCGGGCGCACAGGGCCGCGGTTAGCGCAGAGTCCACGCCTCCGGACAATCCCACCACCGCGCGCTCGAACCCGCGCCGCTCGAGCATTTCATCCCGGAGGAACCGGACCAGCCAATCGGCGACCAGCGCGGGGTCGATCGCGATGAGGCTGGAATCCATCGCGCCCGACATCCCGGCTCTTGGCGGCCGACCCGCCCACTCGCCTTCATCCTCCGATGCCGCCGCGGCTTCCGGCCGGTCAGGGGCGAAGCCACCCTCATCCGGGGGAAGGTGCCGGCTCTGAAGGAGGCGAGGCAGGGCACGTTCGAGGTCTGCCAGCAAAGGCTGATCCGTGCGCGCGGCTGTCAGTTCTTCCAGGTCCAGCCCGGCGGTTACGACCGCCTCGTCCCAGAGCGGCCCCTCTGCGAGCAGCTGGCCGCGCGGGCCGAAAACCAGCGAGCCGCCCGCGAAGCCCTTACCGCCCTCGAATCCGGTGAGCTGCGCCACGGCCACGCCGACACCGTGTTCTTCCGCCGCTCCCTGCGCGAGCCGGCGCCACCTTCCGAGATTCGCCGGTACGCCTTCGCCTGGCGCTGCCCCGCGAGCTGGCGAGGCGCTGGGCACCAGGAGTATCTGCGCGCCGTCCAGCGCGGCCAGCGTGGACGAAATCGAGTGAAACAGATCCTCGCAGATCAACATCGCGGCACGGCCCCACCGCGTGTCGAACGCCCGCACCGAGTGGCCCGCCTCGACGAACCTCTCCTCCTGGAACACACCGTACGTCGGGAGAAAGACCTTACGGTGGACGTGCACGATCCGCGGTTCCCGGGCGCCGAGCTCCACGTACATGGCCGAGTTGTACAGGCGGTGTCCCCAGACCTCGTAGAACCCGAGAACCACATCGAGGGGACGCCCGTCGCCCCCGGCCTTTGCATACCTCTCGGCGAGACTTGTGGCCAGGGTCATCGCCGGGACCGCGTGCTCGCGAACCCCGCCTTCCAGGAAGTAACCGGTGAGTGCAGTCTCGGGATACATCACGACGTCCGGGGTGGACCCCGCCTCCAGGAACCGCGCGAACGATTCCTCGATCCGGTCGAGGCTGGCTGCCGGGTTCCCTTTTACGGGTCTGAACTGGGTTACGGTGATCTCAACGTGCATATGACCAGGGCCCGCGGATGGGGGTCTCAGCTCGGGAGTGGAACGTCAGGTTCCCGGCGTCCGGTGTCAATCCGGACACCGTTTCCCGGGGGACGCCGGAGAAGTATGGTGTGCCCGGTCCGTGACGCCGAGAACCTGCAACCGGTGGAGAGAATCCCGTCTTGACGTTGACACCGCTCACGCTCGGATACGCGATCGCCCTGGCCATCGGCCTCCCGCTGCTCGCCTTTCGCACCGGATTGCGTGAGGAGCACGTGGCGGAGGTGACGGCGGCGCGTTCGGCCGTGTATTTCTCTGCCGCCGTATCGATCGGGGTGCTGGCGGCCGTGACCTTCGGAATCTCGGCGTGGCAGTCCATTCCGCCCGCGGATGTCGGATGGAAAGTCGGCGAGGCGGGCCCGGCCTTCGCGTGGGCCGTGGCGATAGCCGCGGCCGGAATTGGAACGGTGTGGCTGATCGTGCGGCTCGGACAGGCGCTCAAGCTCCCCGAGAGCCGGCTCTCCTTCGTGCTGATGCCCCGAACGGGCCCGGAGAAAAGGGCTTTCCTGGTCGTCGCCGCCGTGGCGGCGGTTGGCGAGGAGTACCTGTACCGCGGATTCATGTACCACGTGTTCGCCGACTCGCTGGGTGGGCCGTGGACCGCAGCGGCCCTTACGAGCGTATCCTTCGGAGTGGCGCACGGGTACCAGCGGACTGTCGGCATGACGCGGGCCGGGCTGCTCGGAGCGCTCCTCGCGGTTCCGGTGATCTGGACGGGGAGCCTGTTTCCTTCCATCGTTGCGCACTTCTGGATCAACGCGGCGGTGGGTCTGGGCGGCTGGAAGCGCCTGTTCCCCGACCTCGCTGCGGCGGAGATGACGGTGAGGTCGGATGAGCCCGGTCACGGTACATAGGACACAATAAATGCTGTCACATGAGACTTGTAGAAGCGGGCTTCAGGCCCTCGGGGTCGCGATCCTGCTCGGCACGTTGGCATCCGGGGCGGCGGCCCAGGAGCTGCCTGAACTGGAACTGGACGGTCTCCTGCGAACGGGGCTCCGGCTGGAATCGTCCCGTTACGACGGGGTGAGCGGCTTCGACATTTACGACGCCCGGCTCGGTGTCTCGGGCAAGGTCGGCATCGTATTCGACTACGCCCTGCGGGCCGAGTACCAGTTCGAGGCCGACGCGGTACGTCTTCTCGACGTGCGGTTGTCTGTTCCGCTCAACAGCGAAGCTTTGCGGCTGGATGTGGGTCTCGTGAAGTCGGGGTTCGGGCGGGAAGCCTTGAAGGCCAAGGACTAGATCCCGTTCGTGGAGAGATCGCAGGGGTCGCTGGCCCTCGCGCCGGGCCGGCAGGTCGGGGCGGCGCTCCGAGGCGTGGCCCTCGAGGAGCGCCTGAAATACTGGGGTGGCCTGTACAATGGGGAGGGAGCCAGCTTCGAAAACGACGACCGCCGGTTCCTGTTCGCGGGCAGGGTCGAGTACAACTCCGTGGGCGAGATCGAGTTCTTCGAGGATTTCGTCTACGAGTTCGGCGCCAGCCTGGCCC
>JABDQB010000235.1 GCA_013042495.1 Gemmatimonadota bacterium | reverse complement strand
GTCTTGGCGCCTGCAGCTCCAGCTCGGACGATCCCAACCAACCGGCCGAGCCCGCGGTTGAGTTCGAGTTCACTCCGGCGTCCGTCACGTTCGGTGAGGAGCGGAGTCGGGCCGTAGAGCTCACGAACACGGGAGATGAAGCCGCCGGGCCGGTCGAGCTGGTGGCGCTTGGAGTCACGGATGCCGGCGGAAACGAGGTACCGGGAGCGAGCCTGTCGGTCAGCCCTTCCGAGGTGGCTACCCTGAATGCCGGTGTCTCGAGAGCCCTGACCCTGACCCTGGATGTCCCGGGGTCGGTGGGCAGTGGAGACTACGAGGTCAACCTGGAGGCTCGAGTGGGTGGCGAGGCCGCGGCGAGCCTGGGTACTTCGTTCTCGGTCGTTCAGGACGAGGGACCGGTGATCGAGACCCTCGAGATCACCGGCGGAGCGCCGCAGGCCCGCCAGGGAGAGGTGCTCAGTTTTTCGGTTTCCGCCACGGACGACCAGGGCCAACCGGTCGAGGACCCGATCATCACGTGGCGCGCCGATCCGACGTTTTCGGGTCTGACGACGGCCGACGGCGAGTACGTCGCCTACTCCGTGGGAACGGCGCGTATCATCGCCGAGGCCGGAGGCGCAGCGGACACGGTGGAAGTCGCTGTTGGCAGTCGGGACGCCCCGTCCGGTTCCTTCCAGGTCGCGTGGCACGAGCCGGTCGAACTGCGCTACACCTCCGACCACTGGGAACACGGGGACGTGGCGTACACCGGTACCTGGGGATGCCGGGCCGTCCCCGGCGGGCAGTGTGGCAACACCCTCTACGTGTGGAACATCACGGTGCGTGATGCGCCGGTTCTGACCGATTCGATCCAGGTGGACGCACGCGTCGTGAACGACGTTAAAGTGCGCGCGGACGGAACTCTGGCGATCATCACCCATGAATCGTCCAACGACGGGCTCAACGGAATCACCCTCCTCGACCTCGCGGACCCGCTCCGCCCGACGGTGATCACACGCTTCACCGCGCCCGATCTGTCGCCCGGGGTTCACAACGTGTGGATCGAAGGCGACTACGCGTACCTGGTGGTGGACGGATCGGTGCCGAGCTCCGGCCTTCGGGTACTCGACATCTCGGATCCCGCGAATCCGCTGATCGTGGCCTCCTTCTACGGCGGCGGGAGCTTCCTCCACGATGTCTACGTGCGCGACGGCCTGGCCTTCCTCTCCCACTGGTCCACGGGTTTGATCATCCTGGATGTCGGCAGCGGTGTCGCGGGAGGATCGCCCACGAATCCCATCGAGGTGAGCCGGATCGCCGTTCCGGGATATGACGTGCATAACGCCTGGTACTGGCCCGAGGCCGGGTACGTATTCCTGGGCGACGAAATCGCCGTCCCGGGGCGCGTGCTGGTGGTGGATGTGAACGACCTCTCGAACCCCACCCAGGTGGCCAGCTTCACACTGGCCGGCGCCGCACCGCACAATTTCTGGGTCGACGAGGCCGCCGAAATCGCCTACTTCTCGTGGTACGAGAATGGCATCCACGCGGTGGATGTGTCGGGCCGCCTGCTGGGAGAACTCGACAAGCAGGCCCGACAGGTCGCCAGCATCCAGTACGATGTGGACGGCGTCTGTATCGCACCCTCCGGAACGTGCAGTTGGGCTCCCCAGCTGCACGACGGACTCATCTATGTCTCCGACCTGAACAGTGGCCTATGGGTTCTTCAGCCGACGTTCTGAAACGCGGGGCCTGGATGGCGATCGTCGCCGTGGCCGCACTGGTCGCCGGGTGCTCGAGCGACTCCTCGCAGCCGAATGGTCCGGGAGACGCGAACCCCGAATCCGACGGTCGACTGTATGTGACGTCTGGGTTCACCGACGAGGTGCTGCGCATGGACCCGTCGGACGGCGCGATAGTGAGCCGCATACCCACGGAGCGAAGGCGCGACGAGGTGGACGAGCCTCACGCGGTAGCGATCAGCCCGGACGGGCGGCACTGGTACGCGACCGTGGCGCATGGCGAGCCGACATTGTGGAAGTATGAAATGCTTGGCGATCGGCTCGTGGGGCGTGCGACGTTGCCCACGGCGGGGGCTGCCCGGATCGGAATCACGCCTGACGGCGCGCGGGCCTTCGTGCCGGACTACGATCGCTCCCAGCCGGGAGTCCCGAGTCGCGTCTCCGTCGTGGACCTGGCAGACCTGTCGGTCGTGGCGACGCCGGTGGTGTGCGGCGGTCCGCACCACGCCGAAGTGGATCCAGCGGGCGACCTCGTGGCCGTGGCCTGCAGCCTGAGCGACGAAATCGTCCTTCTGGACGCGCGGACTCTTGAGGAGCGAGATCGCTTCGCCGCGGGTCCCGAGGCCGGACCTCCCGGCCAGCCGGCCCTCAAGCCGCTGAACCTGGCCTGGTCTCCGGACGGCGACGTGATCTGGGTGGGGCTGCACCTCGCAGGCACGGTGAGAGCGTTTCGTCCGAATGGCGAGATCATCGGAACGGTGACCGTCGGGTCCAGACCGGCCCAGATCGCCCTCACCCCGGACGGCGGGACCCTGGTGACGGCAAACCGGGGAGATGCCTCGCTGTCGATGGTGGACACCAACTCGTTGGTCGAGACGTCACGGATTTCCTTGGGAGCGGAGCACCCGCATGGCATCGCGTTGGACGAACAGGGCCTGCGGGCGTTCGTATCCTGCGAGGGCACCCCTCAAACCTCGGGCCGGGCCGTGGCGGTGGACCTGGTGAACCGCTCGATTC
>JABDQB010000234.1 GCA_013042495.1 Gemmatimonadota bacterium | reverse complement strand
GGGCCATCTCGATGAGCGCGCTGCCGCGCGTGCACCCGATCGACCGTCCGAGGCGGATCATGGCGCCGCGACGCTTCCGGTCCGTCTCCTGCCCCTTGTCTATCTGCCCGTGTATCACTTTTCCGCCTTGGTCTTGTCGGTGTCGAGGTGCGCTCCGTCTCGGGCGGGCGTCCTCGATTGCTGGCCACCAGTCGAGGCACCGGGCATGCCAATCTCGAGGCGGGGGCGGTCGCGAAGCTAGCTAAGTGCTTGTGGCGGTGATCGTTGGCTTGGGCACCCCGAAGGACGCGTGCGAGGCGCGGAATCGGGTTTTGTGGCGCAGCCTCCACAAATCAGGCCTCACGCCCCCGGCCGGACGTGGTGCTCCGCCTGGCCGCAAACGGACTCGAATTCCGTTTCGGGGCGGATTTTCGCACATGGACGGGTTATCGGAGGCGCTCAGGGCTTCGGCCTGCCGACGTGTGGGTGGGAGGCCACACGGGGTGTGGCGGGGCCCCACGGCCTGGCCGGCCGAGGGTCCCTGCCGGATTCACATCGGTGCGCCCGTCCAGCCTTTATGCAGTTCCAGCACCGGCTCGAGGTCCACAAGGAGCCATCGGGGTGCTGGACTTCGTGGCGGGCACACCGCGGTCCCATCTTCCGCGTCGGAATTCGACGACCGGGAGTCCGCGGCCCACTCGGCGTCCGCCGCGTCGTCCACATCGAAAACGGCTGGCGGGACGGGTTCGATAGCGTCGGCCAGCAGCCCGGATTTCCGCGCCGCTTCCGCCTCGGCGACCTTTCCGAAGCAGATGCCGAAGTGTTCGGTGTTGTCGACCAGGCAATAGTCGGCGTAGGCCAATCCGAACAACACGATGACAATGATCATGATTACCAGCATGACAGCTTTACCTCTCTCTGGAGCGCCACACATACGGTGCCCGCTCGGCGTCACCCGGCCGTCACCGCGGAAATCAGGGGCTCTCCCACCGGGCGCGGCGGAAGCGGAACGATATTTCGGAATGCGCAACGGTTTGCCCATTCGTCGCGACGAGACGTGCGGTAAATGCAGATTCCACAGCTATTTGACGTTTGGCACGGGTCTGGCATTGGTATCGGCGATCGAGCGTCCGAGGCTCGCACCGAGGTAAGGCCGACCACGCAACGGAAGGAAAGCCGTGTCGAAGATTCGCCAACAGGCGGTCTCTCTATCCGCTTTGTGCCTGATTTCAGCGGTCGGCGTGCCCAATGCGCCACTGAATGGCATCGCCCGGGCCGTGGCCCAGGAGGCCTCGACTCTTCCATCCGTGGAACCGGCCTCCACGTCCGCGACGCCGGGCGGATTCTGGTACGGATTCGCCCTCGGATGGGGTTGGTCACGGGTAGGCTGCGATGTCTGCCGGGGTGACCTCGTGGGAGGCGCGACCGGGATGCTCAAAGGCGGCATCACGCAGAGTCGAGCGCTGGACCTGGGTCTCGAGATCAACGGATGGCGACAGAACGATGAGGGCGTGGAGCGTTGGCACGGGACGTTCAGCCTGATGGCCTACTTCTATCCGGGACCGCTTCGCCAGCTGTCCTTCAGCGGCGGGTTCGGAATGACCCTGTTCCGCGCCTCCGACGCAGAGGACGCGTTCACCAGTACGAGCTTCGGTCCCCAGTTCGGCGTCGGCTACCAGTTCTCCGTCGGCAGCGGTTTGACCCTCACCCCGCAACTCGACCTCGTGGCCGCCCCACTCGGAGACCTGCAGTTCAACGGAGAAGGTCTCGGGTCGGGCAACCTCCAGCTCATCAAGCTCGGGATCGGTCTCACCTGGCACTGACCGTTCGTCGGGCCCTCGACGCACATCCATCGGGAGAGCACTCATGAGACGTACAGCCTGGATCGGCATTTCGTTGGTTGTCCTGCTCATCGGAGCCGCAGGCTGTGGCAGCGATGACGGAGCGGGTGACCTGGGTCCCATCGCCAGCAACGGCGTGAGCCACGCGGTCGGTATCTGGGAGCCCGGGCCCATGGATACCTGCACGCGGGAAATCCACGACAGCTATACCACGGTCGGGCCGGATTCGAAGGAGTACCCCACGTGGCATCCACCCACGGATCCCGCCACTGGCTGCTCGTTCGGGCACGAGCACGGCCGCGACCCGCGCAGTTCGAACCTGTACGCCGAGGTGGGCGCCATACCGTTCGGCTACGCGAACGAGCAACTCGACTCTTTCGATCCCGCCCTTCAGCGCCACGAGGACCACGTTGGCCACAAGATCGACTGGGAGAACGACTTCGAATTGCACTACTCGGGTGACGTGGCCGGGCAGATTCTGCAAGGCGCGCGCTGCGATGCGCTGGTGAAGCTGCACCAGGGGTCGCACTCCAGGGACGCCTTCACGAACAACGTGCACGAGCTCGTCTACCACATCCGGTGCGACGACGGGACGGACATGAGCCTGTCGATCCTCGCGGCGATCGGGACGCCGGGCGAATTCGTGTCCACCTGCGACCGGGACATCCACATCATCGCTGGAAGTCCTACCCCCCTGGGGTCCCCGAGCGGGGGCGGGAAGAGGATCATTCCGACGCGCGACTGCGTGGAGCAACACATGCTCGTTCCACCCGGAGAGCGCTCCAACTTCAGCGCCGCCCTGCGGGAGAGCTGGCAGTTGTCACAGTCGATTCGAACGGCGTCGGGCCGGACGGTGGCGAGCGTGAATCCGTACTTCAACGTCATGCGGCCGAGCCGGTTCTACGACCCGGCGCAGGAGGGGCTGGTAGGACGCCCCGTCGCCGTGTGCTACGAGGAGACGACCTCCGGGGAGCGCGCAGAGGGAAGCGACTGCGACGAATCGACCGCGAACGGTAGCCTGCCCGACGTGTCGTGGGACGACCCACGCTCCGTGTTCGACGGCTCGCAGCGCTCGGTGGACATCAACAGCAATCGGATCAACAACGCGGATGGTCCGGAGATCTGGTATACGGATCCGTTCGGCAAGAACGCCCGCCCGGAGCCCTTTCCGGGGAGCGTGCGCCAGTACATCGGGGCCGTCGACAACGTTCTCGCGGTGAACCCGTCCGGGCCGACGTTCGGCAACAGGCGGGATTACGGAGGGCCGTCGGTTCACGCCCCGAACTGAGCAAAGCCAGACCAGCCTCCCGTACGGGTGCGCTGAGCATGGGCATGTCTTAACAAGTCGGACTGACATGTTCCCTGCCGTGCGGGAGGCCCAGATCTCCGGGTCCTCGGACCCGTCCTTCTCAGCCTCGCAAAACGCACGTGATTCGTCAAACGCCGCCTCTCCCGGCCCGAATAGATTCATGCGGCACCCGGGGCGTGTATCGTAAACAATTATTTCACAGTGACTTATGTGTTGCTATTCCCGGCGGGGTATACGGCAGAGTGTTTGCACTACGCTCCACGGAGCCGCGGCCGCCATGGGTCGCGGAACGGATGTCCAACGCAGACGAGGACGGATTATCATGCTGAAGTCAGTTCGCACCGCGGCCGTGCTACTCGCCGTATCGCTCCTCCCGGCCCAACTGATGGCCCAGGACACCGGTGTCTCGATGGATCTCGGGGTCAAGGTCGGCGTCAACCTGGCCACGCTGAGCGGCGACGGGGAATCTCCGGGCCGGCGCACCGGACTCATCGGCGGCGGTCACCTGACGATCGGGTTGCCGAACTCGATGTTCTATTTCCAGCCCGAGCTCCTCTACTCGGCGAAGGGGTTCAGCGAGAGCGAAGGCGGGAACACGGCGACCTTGGCGCTCGACTACATCGACGTGCCGCTCCTGGTCGGCATCCGGTTCGATACGGGCGGAAGCGTGACGCCGCGAGTATTCCTCGGGCCGCAGGCGAGCATCAAGGCGAGCTGCAAGCTCAAGGGAAGCCAGGACGGGGACAGCGCGTCGATCGACTGTGACTCGGAACTGATTGGGGAAGTGTTCGCAGCCAAGAGCGTCCTGTTCGACATTCTGTTTGGGGCCGGTGTCGACTTCGACATGGGGAACGTGGCCATCGTCTTTGACGCCCGGTACGACCTGGGCCTGACGGACGCCCTGGAACTCGGCAGCTCGAAGATGAGCGCCCTGCAGTTCCTGGCCGGCGTCGCGTTTCCGCTCGGGAACTAAGCGGAGAAAGAAGGCGCGCCCGGCACGATGCCGGGCGTGCCCTTCCTCACTCTTCGTCGGTCTTGGAACCGGGGCCGTCTCGGAATACCGGTCCAGACCACTCGTTCAGGTCGTCGAGGAAGTCCTCCACGGCCTTTCCCGCCCTGGTCAGCACGTCCCGCACCCCGAACTCGAACTCGTGGAACGGATCCCACTCGTGTCGCTCTCCGGAGCTGTCGCGCTTGTCGGAGCCGTCGCTCTCGTCGGCGTTCTCTGAGGCAGGTACCCTCTTCTCCAGTCGCACCCGGTTGCCGCCCAGGACGACCGCGTCGAATTCCGCGCCCTCGCTCTCGATCACGAGCTTGCTCCACTTGACCCTGGGATAACGCAGCGCCGCGACCACGCGGCCCTTGTCATCCGTTAGCGTCAGTTTCAGGGGCGCGTCGCTGATCTTCATTTCTGCCATGTTTCAGCTCCCGAACATCTCCAGCGCCGCGTCGATGACTTCCTCAACGACTTCGGTCTCGTTGGAGTTGGTTAGAAAGACCACGACCGCATCGCGGCCGGGGATCGCCATCCCGAGCGTGCCCGTCGCCCCGCGGTGCCCGAACGCGGGCAGGCCGCCAGGTGACTCGGGCCGTGAGTAGACTTCCCAATGCATGCCGTACCACCGGCTGCGGGCGGGCAGCGTGTCGGCGGCCACGGGGTCGGCCAGGGCCTCCAAGACGGCCGCCGCCTCCAGGAGGCGTCCGTCTCCGTACTCCCCGAGATCCACCCACGCCTGCAGAAATCTCGCCCAGTCGAACGCGCTGCCGAACAGATCGCCCGCCGGGCTGAACCAGCGACTCTCGTGTGGCCTGTTCGGGTTCCACCAGCGCTCCCATGAGGTCCCGCTCCAGCTGCGGTATGAGGACGGGACCCGGTCCGCCCACCCCACGGAAGGCGAGAACGCGGTGTGGGTGTCGGACATGCCGAGAGGAGAGAGGATCCGACGCCGGATGAACCGGTCGACCGGCTCGCCTGTGATTGTGGCCACCACGGCGCCGAGTGCATCGGAGTTCAGATCGGAGTAGATGAACCGTTCGCCGGGTTCGTAGGTCGGCCCCTGTTCACCGGCCAGATTCGCGGCGTCGATCAAAGTCGCCTGATCAGAGTAGCCCGGAGGCTCGCCGCCCTGCACGAAACCGGACCGGTGGATCAACAGGTGCCGGATCGTGATCCGGCCCGCCGCATCGAAGCGGAACGAATCCAGGTAGCGGCCGACCGGCTCATCCAGGCCGAGCCGTCCCTCTTCCACGAGCATCAGAACGGCGGTCCCCGCCAGGGGCTTGGTCATCGAGGCCAGGCGGAAGATCGAGTTGCGTGCCATGGGCACGAGTTCGTCCCGGTCGGCCCACCCCATCGCCTGGTGAAGCACGATCTGCCCGCCCACGAGAACGAGGATCTCGGCGCCCACCATGTGGCGCGCCACCATTCGCGAGTACAGCCGCTCCTTGAACAGCCAGATGGCGTCCGACGAGACTCCCACATCCTCCGCGGTCTCGGCATAGGGAAACGGGGAGTTGTCCAGCGGCATCCGCGAGGTCCTCGGGGAGCCCGGCCGCGACGAGTCCTCCTCGCCGCACCCGCCGACGAGGGTTGCCAGGCCGAGAGCGAGTCCCAGCGCCCGGGTCGTGCCGAGCGGCGCCCGCCACCAAGGCGCCCTTCGCGCGGTTGAGTCGTCCATGCTGGAGAATACTCCAGAGGCGGCTCGATGTCTCCGGCTCGACTAGTCGCGGGCCTCGATCGAGGCCATGGCCGCGATCCGCGCCACTCCACGAATCTCCTCGGCCCTCCGTTCCAGAAGATCCACCGAGACGTGATTCGCATGCCGCGCCGCGATCTTCATCGCCCGGACCGCGATCCAGGCCGCCGCCGCTTCCGCCTGCGCGTCCGTAGACATCCTCGCGGCAGCGACCTCCTCCTCGACGACGGCTCGCCAGGCTTCCAGGGCGCGGACGTCGTCACCGTTGGCCCAGAGCGCCGCGAGTCGCTCGGTTCGCTCGATCGATTGCGGGGCCATCCACAGGATCGCCTCGGAATCGAGTTCCAGGGTCACGGGCGGGATTGCGTCCGCCCGGACCACCAGTCGCACGGTCCCGCCGGCCGCGCTCTGGGCCGCCGCCGATTCGGGAAGCAGGGCCGGGGCCAGCACGGCCACCGCGAGGCCCAGCAGTCGCCTTCGTACATCGGGTGTCGCGCCCATCCAACATCCGGCGTCGACCGGGCCGATGATCCGGTGACGACGTGTAAGCTCAAATTTCTCAGGCATATTGGCCTCTGGAAGCTCTCTCGCTCGACGCTTCGACACCGTCGCACATCCAGGCAACCCACGAGAGAGGCGCAGGATACGGACCGGACTGTGACCCTTCCGGTACGCCTGTACAGATGACTAGGGGCGATTGCAGCCGGAGGCCGTGAACTGCCGATCCACATCGCGCACGGCTTCGTACAAGGCCTCGTCCCAGCGGACGAGGTTGTCGGGAAGACGGTCGCCGTACGTCCGCCCGCGCGAGATGCTGTAGCGGGTCCAGCCCTCCTCCACCTCCTCGTAGCTCAGCCGCAGGCGAGCGCACGGCAGCTTCCCTCCTGCGTGCATGTCGGCCACGGCACGATACCGTCCGATCGCCGCCTCGAGCGTTCGTGCCTGGAGCGAGATCGGCTCACCCGCCGCGACGGGGCGCTGGGCGGCGGAGACCTCCGAGAACGGCGCCGGTTCCACGTCCGCCGAGGGCAGGGAGACTCCTTCGAGTGCCTGCGCCAGCAAGGGGCGAGCGTCGGCCACCGGGGTCGCGAGCGGCCGCGCTCCCACCCCGATGCACAGGAGCGCGACGAGTATCACCGCCGCATCCACTGCCGAATTCAGCACGCCTGCGTCACGCCATGCGCTCGGTCCCGCCATGGCGCGGCCGCGGCGGGTCTGCGGCCCGCGGCGGCGCCTGAAACGGTCCCGGATGGAAGAGAGCGGAGGACTGGAGTGGCTGGGGCGATCCGGGGCAGGGAAGCCGCGGTCGAGTTCGACAAGAAGTTCGCGCAGGGCTTCGTCGGAGCCGGTAGCCAGGACCTCGGCCGCCAGGCGCTCCGCGTCGGTCCAGCTCTCGTTCATCAGGTCCTCCTCGAGCGTACTCCCGCTGCGTCGGGTCCGAATGCCAGGGCCCCGAGTCAACTTCAATATACATGATTGGCTTCCAACCGAGCGGACGCCAGACACTCTCTCGGGTGACGGCGGCGAGACGGCGGGAGGCGACCTTCGAGGAGATGGCGAATCTTTCGCACCGGCGCAGCGTACCAGATAGTGAGGCAGTGAATCCTTCGACCCCGCATCGCAGGGGATGGGTCGCGCAGCCGCGGCCACGGGCGAGAGGAGCGTCCGATGTCGAATGAGATAGTGGAATCCGTCGCACCGGACTCACCGGAAGAAGAAGTCCCGACCGCCAACCAGCGCTTCAAGAACTCCTACCGCGCGATCGGGGCACTGGCCGTCTTCGCTTCGGTGGGGATTCACTTCCTGGCCTTCGAGTACTTCCCCCGCATTCAGGCGGCCGATTTCGATTTTGTCGCCGCCGAGCTGGCGGCGGTCGAGCTGCCACCCGAGGTACGGATTCCTCCTCCCCCGCAGGCCATCGTCAGGCCCGCACGCCCGCGGGTCTCCGAGAGCGTCCTCGACGAGGACATCACGATCGCCGCGACGACCTTCGACGAGAACCCGGCTTCTCAGCTGGCGCCTCCACCGCGCAACGTGGAGGTCGATCCGAGTGACCAGCCGGTCTACGTGGATCGCGACATCGAACCGCGGCTCCTGAACGGTCCCGAGATGATTCGTCTGATGGACCGGCTGTATCCGAAGCAGTTGAAGGAGGCGGGCATCGGGGGGGACGTCCTGATGTGGGTGTGGGTCGACGCGGAAGGCAGCCCGAGCAAAGCGCAGATCAACCGATCGAGCGGCTACGTTCTACTGGACGAGACGGCCCTCGCGATGGCGGCGCAGATGCGATTCGAGCCGGCGATGCTGCTCGACAAGCCGGTCGGAGTCTGGATCGCGCAGCCGATCAGCTTTTCGGTGGGCCGCGGCTAGGTTGCGCCCGGCACACTGACGATCGCGATGATCGTCTGACCGGGCTGGGGTGCGACGCCCTCGTCCACGGTCGCTACGGTCAGCTTTCCATCATCCACCACGAAGAGGGGAATCGGGTCCGGATATTCCGCCAGGAATTCCGGGTAGCCGAATTCTTCGGTCAGCTTCGTAGTCTTGACGTCTCCCCCGGCGTCGAAGCGTGCCGTCAAGTTCCAGTACCCGGCGTCGGCCCGGAACAGGAAACGCCCCCTCAGGTGCCGACCGACGAGCGCCTCATCGGTGGCCGTCGCGAGATCCTCGGGAGGAAGCTGGAACACCGAGTCCGCCCCGAGGACCTCGCTGAAATTGAGGCCCGTCAGCGAATTCACTTCATCGTTCGCGGTCAGCGCCAGGAGATTCCCGATTCCCGCCAGGTCGATGCTGTCGAGTGCACCCTCGGTCAGCGAACTCCCGAAGTAGATCGGAAGACCGGCCAGACGAGTCTGCTTGATGTTCCGGCGGTTCGTATCTGCGAGTCGCACCTGGAAGCCCAATTCCTGCAACTCTTGGGCGATCTCGCGCACCCACGGGTGAGCGCCGACGAAAAGCACTCCCTGCGGGGCGGGTAGCGCGACGCCGAGCCGGCGGGCCAGGGGGGCAGCCGAGAATCCGTAAACGAGCACCGTGGCGATGATCACCAGGAACGTGATCGACGCCAGCTGGCTGGCACCCGGGAATCCGTGCTGGGCGAGTTCCAGAGCGAAAAGGGAGGCGACGGCCGCGGCCACGATGCCGCGCGGCGCCACCCAACCGAGCACGAGTCGCTCGCGCCAGTTGAAATCCGAACCGAGCGTCGCCAGTCCGACGGCCACGGGCCGGACCACGAAGATCAGTCCCCCGACGAACGCGATCTCCGGCACCCCCACCGCTCGCAGGTCCGCCATGTCCAGGCGCGCCGCGAGGATGATGAAGAGGGAGGAGATGAGCAGCACGCGCAGGTTCTCCTTGAACTCGACGATGTGGCGCACGTTCACCGTCTTCTGGTTCGCCATCACCATCCCCATCAGGGTGACCGTCAGGAGGCCGGACTCCGGCTGCAGGGAGTTGGACACGGCGAAGGCACCGACCACCAGGGTCAGGGAAAGCGGGCTCTGCAGGTATTCCGGCACCCAGCGGCGATTGAGAACCCAGATCATCAATCCGGCCCCGGCCGCCGCCAGCACCACTCCGATAACAACGGTCGTCAGCAGTCCCAGCGCGCCCACGGTCCACGCGACCTCAAAACCGCCCGCCAGCAGCACCTCGAAGACGAGCACCGCAAGCACCGCTCCGATCGGGTCGATGAGGATGCCTTCCCACTTGAGCGCGTTGCCCACCTGCGGGCTGGGTCGCATCTGGCGGAGAAGCGGGACGATGACCGTGGGACCGGTGACCACGAGAATGGCGCCCAGGAGAAGCGCTGGCCCCAGATCCGTTTGCAGAACGTAGTGCGCGGATAGCGTGGCCAGGGTCCAGGTGACCAGAGCGCCGAGCGTCACCAGGCTGGTCACCACTCGGCCGACCTGCCGGAGTTCCTGGAGACGGAGGCTCGTGCCACCCTCGAAGAGAATGATGGCCACCGACACCGAGACCACCGGAAACAGTAGATCGCCGAACACGACATCTGGATCCAGCAGGCCCGTGAACGGGCCAGCCACCAACCCGAACAGGAGCAGGATCAGGATCGAGGGAAGACCGACTCGCCATGCGATCCACTCGGCTGCGATCCCGAGCGTGATGATGCTGGCGATGGATAAGAGAAGGTACTGGCTCACGAGGGGGTCTCCGCGTCGAGGCCGGCGCGCCGGGCGAACGACGTACCGTATCTCATCTTCTTACGATCCGTCAACGCGACCCACGGGGGTCGCGGCGCTACCGCTCGACGGTCACCCCTCGCCAGAAGGCCACGTGACCCCGGATCTGAGACGCGGCTTGTTTCGGTTCGGGGTAGGACCACGCCGCATCTGGATTCACTTCGCCATCGACGACCACGTCGTAGTAGGAGGCCACCCCCTTCCACGGACACACGGTTTGCGTATTCGAGTCGCGAACGTGCTCTCGCGCCACCGACTCGGCGGGGAAGTAGACGTTGCCCTCGACCAACTCGAAAGTCTCCGACTCGGCGATCACGGTGTCCTTCCAAACGGCTTTCGCCACGATGGGCCTCCCGTCGAATTCTCGTTGATCGGCGGCTTCGGCAAGTCGCCCCGACAGTCACCATATCGGTCGAATCAGGGGAACGCACGGACCCGGCGTCGGGTTCCCCACCGAAATGGGCAAATGCGAAGCAACACAGAATAGCGCCACAGAATCGTTGCAAGCCACCATTGGATATTGACTTATCGGTCAATTGCATTAATATGAATAGCGACAACAACATGAGGATTAGCCATGAGAGAGACCCTCGGCGTGCACGAGTTCGCCCGGTTGAGTGGCCGGCACTTCAACACCGTCTATAACTGGATTCGGAGCGGCGGAGTCTCCGCTCGAAAGCAGGACGGAGAGTGGCGGATTCCCACGTCGGAACTCGATCGCATTCGGGGTCGAAAGGGCGAGACGCGAGCCGGGTCCGATGATCTCCTGGATTGGTGGTCGCGCGACTTCGAGCACACGATGCGGCGGCTGGTTCGTCTGTCCACGTGGATGGACCGCTTGGGAAAACAGACGCTCTCCCGTCACGGATCCAGCCGCACGCACGTGATGGCCGAGTCGCGAACGGAAGAGCTGACGGACATGGTGACGGAACTCCGGGACGTCGCGTCGGCGATCGAAACGGCGGAGCGAATCCGGCCCAGATTGTTGGAGCTTCGTAACCGAACCTGAGCCGGGGAAGGTCTCAGTCCCGGTTTGCGTCTTCATCGCTTGCCCACGTCTCCCACACGTTCGTGATCGGGGGTACGTGTCGCCTGCCGGGCAATCGCAACGGCGTTTCGAGGGGATGGAATCTGAGCGGCCGATCGCTCGTCTAAGGTTCAGTCGCGGGGACAAAGAAGTCTCCACGATGATCATGACCGGCGCGACCGGTCGCGTGCACCAGGGAGGTGAAGAATGCGTTTACGCAAGGGACCATGGGGCGGTAGCCGCGGCCGGCGCGCCGTTGCTGTAGGGTTCGTCATCGGACTCACAGGGCTCGCGAGCGCCTGTGACGGTTCGCCGACGGAGGCGTCCGACCAAAACGCCACGGCTGCAGCCGGCGACACGGAGAGCTCGGTGGTGCTGGGAGAACTCACCGACGGACTGGGACTCTCGGACGAGCAGGCATCGGCCATCAGGGAAGTGATGGAAAGATACCGCGGCCAGGGCGGTGATCCGGGTTCGCTGTGGCACGCCGCGGCGGATCTTCAGCAGGTACTGACGTCGGATCAGATCGATGCGCTCGAGGCGCGCCAGGCTGAGCGGCTTGCCGAGCGGCGGTCCCGGCGCGAAGGAATGAGGGACCGGTCTGGCGACCGTTTCGGTGATGGCGAGGCTCTCGAGAATCGGAGGGGATTCGGTCCGCTCGGCGGCCAGTCCGGCGACCTTCTCGATTTGTCGGACGAGCAGCTCGCGCAACTGACGGAAATCCGCGAATCACACGCTTCGGAGATGGAAGCGATTCGAGAGGCCGTTCGCGAAGGCGGCCTGACGCGGGAGGAGGCCGGCGAGAGGCTCAGGGCGATTCGCGAGGCGATACATGAAGCGATGCGGGGCATCCTGACGGACGATCAGCTGGCGCTGCTCGAAGAGCATCAGGCGGAAGCCGAGACGCGGCGTGACGAGCGCTCGACTCGGGCGGCCGAGCGGCGCGAGGCGGAGCGGGCCGCGATGATCGCGGCGCTCGACCTGACGGATGATCAGGTGGCCGCGCTCGACGCTCTCAGGGATGCGCGGGCCGAAGGAGAACGCCCCTCGGCGGAAGAGAGGGAGGCCAAGCGGGCCGAGCATCACCAGGCGCTGCTGAGCATCCTCGACGATGACCAGGAAGAAATCTGGATTCTGCACGACTCCTTGTCGACGCTGTTCGCCTGGAACCGGGTCGGCGGCCGAACCGGCGACGGGGTCCCGGGTGAGCGCCGGCGGGGCCAGCGGGGTGGGGGAGCCGAATCCCGCTCGGCATAGTGTGGGGCGCGACGAGGAAGGCGGGCGGGGCCGAGAGACCCCGCCCGCTTTGCCATCTCCGCGGTGGACGCCGCGACTCGGCCTAGGGTACCTGCGCCGCGTCGAACCTTTCGATCAGGGCTGAAACCACGGCATCGGTGGCCTGATATCCCCGGTCCTGCCCCGCGTTCGTCACCGCCAGCACTCCGAAGTCTCGCGCTGGGGCCAGGGCGACGTTCGCGTACCACAGCTGGTTACTTCCCTCGTGAAACAGGGCGACTCCGTCTGCCCAGGAC
>JABDQB010000231.1 GCA_013042495.1 Gemmatimonadota bacterium | reverse complement strand
GTGGTCACCACGGTGCTGTACCACGTCGTCAACGGTCGGCGCTACTCGAACAGCGTCCTTGGCGCCCGGCAGCTGACCACACTCACGGGTGACCGTGTCTTTCCCGACGGCGCAACGCTCGACACCTCGTGCGAGACCAGTGCCAACATCGTGACAGATGTTGCTGGCGCGACGTTTGACATCGCGGCGAAGAACGGGGTCGTCCATGTGGTGGATGCCGTGCTCCTGCCCCGGGACGTCTGCGAATTCCTCGGACTTCTTTAGATCCGTCCGATTGATACCGCGCTTCACCGGGCGGCCCGCTCGTCGGGCCGCCCGGTTTCTTACCTCAGACCCGCGCGCTGAAATTCTTGCTGACTCACAATCAACCTTGCGCGCCTCCACTGCTGGGACGAAGATCCGTCAGGAGGTACCGCATGGCCGTCGATCAGCACGAACCCGTCCGCACCTTCGTCCTGGTTCCCGAACGGGATATGGGCCACGCCATCGCCGACAAGCTGCGGGAGGATCCGGCGATCCAGGTCATCGGCGTCTCCACTGATGCGGACAAGGACGCGTACTGGATCTACGACGCCGACCCCGATGTGATCGTCGCTGATTACCAGGCGGGCGGCCTGCAGTTTCTGTTCACGGAGCGTCTCCCGGTCGGGGACCACCGGGTCGTCTTCTTCGCTCCTCGTTCGGAAGAGGGGTGCGATGCCTGCTACGAGGCCCTGGTGCACGGCGCCGAGGGGATCATGTGCAGGCCCCGATCCGCGGAGGAGGTAGAGCACTCCGAAGCGCTCATCGAGTCAGTCAGGGACGGGACTCCAATGCGGCCCGCCGACTGCCCGGCGGTGAAGCGCCTGCAGGAAGAGGAGAGCTAGGCCCGCTCCACGCGCACGGCGCAGACCTTGGTCTCGGGGATCTTCGCCACCGGATCGTAGGCCGCGTTGGTGAGCACGTTCGTCGGCGCCTCGTGGAAGTGAAACGTCATACTGATGGTGCCCGGCGGAGATACCTCCGTCACCAGGGCGCGCGCCTCCACCTCGCCCCGCCTCGACGTCACCCGCACCCGGTCGCCGCTGGCGATCGTGAGCGCCACCGCATCGCGCGGGTGGATCTCGACCAGCTCTTCGGGGCGTAGCGTCTCGAGTCCCGGCACTCGGCGCGTCATCGTCGACGTGTGATAGTGGTAGAGGCTACGCTCGGTCGTGAGCACCAGTGGGTACTCGGCGTCGGGCTCCTCGTCGGGCGGGCGGTATTCCAGGGGGAAGAAACGACCTCGTCCGCTCGGGCGGGGAAACGTCTCGGCGTGGAGATACCGGGTACCCGGATGCGAGGCGTCCGGGCAGGGCCACTGCAGGCCGACCTGCTCGATCCGGTCGTGCGTGATCCCGCCGTAGCTCGGCGTGAGGGAGGCGATCTCGCCCATCACCTCGTCCGCGCTCTCGAAGTCGAATCCGGGAGCCCCCATGCGCCGGGCGATCGCGCAGGTGATCCACGCGTCGTCCCTGGAATCGCCCACCGGCGGAATCGCCTTCCGCACCCGCTGCACGCGGCGCTCCGTGTTGGTGAACGTCCCGTCCTTCTCGGCGAAGCTCGCCGCGGGCAGGACCACGTCCGCATACTCCGCCGACTCGGTCAGGAAGATGTCCTGCACGACCAGGAAGTCCACCTTCTCCATCGCTTCGCGTGCGTGCGTCGCGTCCGCTTCGCTCAGGGCGGGATTCTCTCCGACCAGGTAGATGGCCCGGATCGGTCCGGCCGTGACGCCGGCAAGGATCTCGAGGTGGGTGAGGCCGGGAGCGTCGTCGAGCTCTACGCCCCATGCCTCCTCGAACTTGGCCTTCACCTCCGGAACGTCCACCTTCTGGTAGCCGGGGTAGACGTTGGGGAGCGCTCCCATGTCGCACGCTCCCTGCACGTTGCTCTGGCCGCGCAGCGGATTCACTCCGCCCGAGGGCACTCCCACGTTGCCGGTCAGCAAGGCGAGGTTGCTCGTCGCGAGCACGTTGTCCGTTCCGTGCGTGTGCTGGGTGATCCCCATGGCGTAGAGAAGGGCCGCCGGCGAGTTCTGGGCGTACATGCGCGCCGCCTCGGCGATCTCGGCGAACGGCACGCCGGTCTTCTCCTCGACGGTTGCCTCGTCGTACTCGGCGAGCGAGTCCCGGAACGCCTCGAAGTTCTCACACCGTGCCTCGATGAACTCCGGGTCGTGCAGCTCTTCGTCCACGATGACGCGCATCATGCCCATGAGCAGCGCGACGTCGCTCCCCGCCCGGTGCTGAATGTGGAGATCCGCGTAGCGGGCCAGCTCGATCTCACGAGGATTGGCCACGATCAGCTTCCCGCCAGCCCGGATCGACCGCATGACCTGCAGCCCGATGATGGGATGCGCAGCGGTCGTGTTGGTCCCAATGGCGAGGATACAGCGCGCATCGCCGAGGTCCTTCGACGAACTCGTCATCGCCCCGCTGCCGAAGCTCTGCACCAGTCCGGCGACCGAGGGCGAATGGCACAGGCGCGCGCAGTGGTCGACGCTGTTGGTGCCCATGACGGCGCGCGAGAACTTCTGGATGACGTAGTTCTCTTCGTTGGTGAGCTTCGCCGAGGCGATGGCGGCGAAGGCGTCGCCGCGGGAGGCCGAGAACCGCTCCGCCACCAGGTCGAGCGCCTCGTCCCAGGTCGCCTCCTCCAGCGTGCCGTTTCGCCGGATGAGCGGCGTCGTCAGCCGATCCGGGGAGTTCACGAAGGTGAATCCGAACCGGCCCTTCACGCACAGACGGCCTTCGTTGGACGGGTTTTCGCGCTCCCCGCGGGCCGACACGAGCCGGTCACCGGAAACACCCAGGTGGATGCCGCACCCGCAACCGCAGTAGGTGCAGGTCGTCGTCACCTCGCGCTCGGGGATCTCGAAACCGGTAAACGAGAGCGAACCGGTCGGACAGCGGACGACGCACTCGCCGCAGGAGACGCAGTCCGAGTTGATCCACTGCTGGCCCGGCGCGCTTCCGATGGTCGTGTCGAACCCGCGATGCACGAAGTCGATGGCCGCTACCCCGACGATCTCGTCGCAGGTGCGCGCGCAGATTCCGCAGAGTACGCAGATGTTCGGGTCGAACTCGAAGAAGGGGTTCGAGGTGTCCGTGGCAAGCAACCGGTCCGGTCGCCGATACCGGTCGAGGCGCGTCTCGTCGACGCCTACGAAACGCGCGATCGCACTCAGCTCGCAGGCGTCGCCCTCCTCGCAGTCGACCGTGCCGCGGTGGTGGTTGACGAGCAGGAGCTCCACGGCTCCGAGCCTCGTCTCCTTCACCGCTTCGGTGTCGGTCCGGATCTCGGCTCCCTCGGTCACCGGCGCGTTGCAGGCGGTCACCAGGCGTCCATCCACCTCCACCAGGCAGAGGCGGCAGACGCCGGCCGGCTCGAGGTCCTGATGGTGGCACAAGTGCGGGATGAAAAGGTCGCGCTCCAGCGCCGCTTCCAACACCGTCGCCGAGGAGTCGACCGCGACGGTCGATCCGTTGATGGAGACTTCGATCTTCTCCCTCACGGCCTGGCGCTCACGGTTTCCACGGCACCGAAGCTGCAGGTGTCGCTGCAGACGCCGCACTTGATGCAGACGGCCGCGTTGATTTCGTGGAGGTGATCGCGATCGCCCGTGATGCCGTCCACCGGGCAGAGCACGGCGCAGGCGGTGCACCCGTTGCACATCTCTTCGTCGATTTCGAAGGCAATGAAGTCGCGGCAGGCCAGCGCCGGGCAGGTCCGCGACTCGATGTGCGCCACGTACTCGTCGCGGAAGTAACGGAGCGTCGTGAGCACCGGATTCGGCGCGGTCTGGCCGAGCCCGCAGAGCGATCCCCGCATGACGTTGTGGCTCAGTCCCTCGAGCAGCTCCATGTCGGACGCGCTGCCCTTGCCCTGGGTGATGTCCTCCAGGATGCGAAGCAGCTGCCGGGTGCCGAGCCGGCAAGGACCACACTCGCCGCAGGACTCGTCCGCCGCGAAGTCGAGGAAGTACCGTGCGAAGTCGACCATGCAGGTCCGCTCGTCCATCACGACGATGCCGCCGGACCCCATGATGGTTCCCGCCTCCTGGAGCGACTCGTAGTCCACCGGGATGTCCAGCTTGTCCTCGGGCAGGCAGCCTCCCGACGGACCCCCGGTCTGGACCGCCTTGAACTGGTGACCACTCGAGATTCCGCCACCAATGTCGAAGATCATCTCCCGCAGCGTCGTGCCGAGCGGTACCTCGACGAGGCCGGGCCGCTTCACGTTGCCGACCAGGGCGAAGGTCTTGGTGCCCTTGCTCCTGGCGGTGCCATACTCGGCATACCAGTCGGCGCCGTGCTGAAAGATGAGCGCGACCGACGCGAGGGTCTCCACGTTGTTGATGACGGTGGGGCAGCCCCAGAGCCCGCTGACCGCGGGGAAGGGCGGGCGGGGGCGAGGCATGCCGCGGCGTCCCTCCAGGGAGGCGATCAGGGCGGTCTCTTCGCCGCAGACGAACGCGCCCGCACCCTCCTTGACCTTGATCCGGAACGGGCGGCCCGGACCCAGTGCGTCGGGGCCGAGGAAGCCCGCCTGCTCCGCCTGCTCGATGGCGACCGCGAGCCGCTCCAGTGCCAGCGGGTACTCGGCGCGGCAGTAGATGAAACCCTCGGCGGCCCCGATGGTGAGGCCGGCGATGATCATCCCCTCCAGCACCGCGTGCGGATCGCCTTCCAGGAGCGAGCGGTTCATGAACGCGCCCGGATCGCCCTCGTCGGCGTTGCAGATGACGTACCGGGTGTCGCCCGGCGCGTCGATGCAGAAGTTCCACTTCCGCGATACGGGGAACCCCGCGCCGCCGCGGCCGCGCAAACCCGACCGCTCGAGCTCCGCGATCCGCGCGTCGCCCTCGAGCTCGATCGCCCGCTGCAGACCGCTGTACGCACCCCTGGCGAGGCTGTGCCCGATGTCGCCGGGATCGACGACGCCGCAGTTTCGGAGGACCCGCCGCACCTGCCCCTTCATCACGGGCGTGTCCATCAGGTCCGGAATGCCGGGGATCGAGTCGGGACCGGTCGTGGCGAGCGCGAGATCTTCGGGTAGTTCTCCGCCCGCGACGTAGGCCGCGATCTTGCGCGCACCCTTGAGGTCGACCGATGCGAAACACACTGTCGCCGCTCCGGGCAGGGAGACGGTGACCAGCGGTTCCGCGTAGCACGGGCCGAGGCAGCCTACCTCGACGAAGCGGACCTCGAGGTCGCGTCCGGCCAGCTCGCCGCGAAGGACGTCAAGCGTGTCGAGTGCGCCGGCGGAGCGGCCGCAGGTCGCGGTGCCGACGGTGATGACCGGGGTGTCGGAGGCGGTGAGACGATCCCACTGCTCTTCCGCCGCCTGCCGCAGCTGCTCGAAACCCGCCGTCATTTCCGCGCCTGCTTGAACTGCTTGCGCACCTTCTTCGGCGTGAGTTTCGCGGAGACTTCGTCGTTCACGCTGATACATGGGGCGAGACCGCAGCAGCCGATGCAGGCCACCGTTTCCAGCGAGTACTCCATGTCCTCTGTGGTCTGCCCCTCCGGGATTCCCAGCGTCCGCTCCAGCTGCTCCAGGATGAACCGGGCGCCGCCCACGTGGCAGGCCGTGCCGCGGCAGACCGCCACCCGTTGACGGCCCACCGGATTGAAGCGGAACTGCGAGTAGAAGGAGGCGACGCCGTAAACGCGGCTGCGCGGCACGCGCGCATGGCGGGCGACCGTACCCAGCGCGTCGGGCGGCAGGTAGCCGAGGCTTTCCTGAACCGCCTGCAGCAGGGAGATGAGCGACTCCGGCCTACGCTCGAAGGCGCTCAGGACGGGGCCCAGGTTGTTCGTTGCCATGCCGTTACTCCCGGTTCGCTGCGTGCCGGTGTAACGAAGATTCTAGCGATTCGCGGGCGAGCCCACTAGAAGCCTGTAGAAGAACTGGAGCGGGTCGCGTTGCTTACGCCACATGGCCAGACCGAGGCGGCACGCCGGGCCCCTGGCCCATGTGAGCAACAAAAAAAGGGCCGCCCCAGCATTGGAGCGGCCCTCTCCGGCCAGACTTCAGCCCGGAAGTCAGGAAACCAGAACGACATTCTCCGCGGCTGGGCCCTTCTCGCCCATTGTCACGTCGAACTCGACAATGTCTCCATCGTTCAGCGTCTTGAAGCCATCAGCCTGGATGGCGGAATGATGGACAAAACAGTCCTTGCTTCCGTCTTCCGGAGTGATGAAACCAAAACCTTTGTCCGGATTGAACCACTTCACTGTTCCTTTGGTACGCATCGATCGTTCTCCTTGATTGGTCTTCGTCGGAGTGCGGATGATCCGTACCTGCCGACTAATGACTCTTGCGCGGTCTCAGCCCCCGCGCAGGGCCACGTGCAAGAGCTACAAAAAAAGGGAGACCGTCAAAGACAGGCCCCCCATATCAATTTCTGTGACCTATGCCCGCTGTGCTCGGCGCTCTGCCGAGCGGACGAAAGTATCGGCTGATACGCGCCAAAAGTCAAGCCGGAGCGAACGGTAGGGTTGACCTCAGGGACATATTGTTATAGTATACTAGTACACTAAATATATAAGTCACCCGATCACCTCGAGAAGCGGCGAAAGGCCAGGCGGCACGTGGGATTTCGGATCGACACCAAGAGCGGCGTCCCCTTCTACCGGCAGATCGTCGAGCAGGTGAAGTTCGGCATCGCCCGGGAGGACCTGCAGCCGGGCGATCAGCTCCCCACGGTCCGCCAGGCGGCCGTCGACCTCTCCATAAACCCCAACACCGTCATCCGCGCCTACCGCGAGCTCGAGATCGAGGGTGTGATCGACACCCACCAGGGCTCCGGAACCTTCGTCGGCAACCGGAAGACCCAGGTCGACGAGCTCGAGCGGCAACGGATGCTCGACCAGATACTCACCGAACTGCTGGCGCGCGCTTCGGGCTACGGCTTCACGCTGACCGAAGTGCTGGAGGGGCTGCGCCAGAGGAAGGAGTCGGGATCATGACTCGGCACAAGCGCATATCCAAATCGCAGAGCTCGCCGGGCATTTCGTTTGAGAGGTTCGCGACAGGGCTTCGCGCCGACTTCCGCTTCGCGCCGCTCAACGGGCTGCTGCTGGTGGCGATCTACGTAGCCGGCCTCATCGTCCATTTGAGCTTCTACCCGTTCTCGGTCGTCGCCGTCGAGCTCGCGCTGGGCTCGGCCGTCCTGTTGGCGATCCTGCTACGGCTGACCCAGGTCTGGGAGGCGGTCGTCCTACTGGGGACCGCCGATGCGCTGGCGATCTTCCTGCAGCTGCGGCCGGACAGCGAGGTACTGCTCATC
>JABDQB010000229.1 GCA_013042495.1 Gemmatimonadota bacterium | reverse complement strand
GCTCCGAAGCCAGCGTGTGCCGTCAGCGCGCGGCCCGGACCGGCGGGTCTTCGAGACGAGCGAGGACGGTGACGAACAACTGGAGCGCTGGCTCCTTTCCGATCCGGTGATCCCCAGCGACCGGATCACCTACCTGGCACAGCTCTTCTTCATGGGAGAGCTGGAGGACCTGGCGGCCACCGAACGGTTCATGGAGCGGCTGCGTGGGATGATGGTTACGCGGCTGGCGGTACTGCGTGCGATCGAAACCGAATGGATGGGCGCTATCGGCGTCGTGGAGGACGGACTGACCGAGATCGACGACGACCACGTCTTTCACATGTACACGACGCTGCGGATGGGCATTCACGCTCTTCGCTCCAGGGTCGAGTGGTGCGACGAGACGCTGGACGCCATCCGCGCTCGGCAGCGGTTGGCCGAGGCGAGTGATGGGGAGGTGGTGGATCGATGAACGAGTTCAGAGAGTGGCTACGGTTTGCCCACATGGGATTCGGCTTCGTCGGCCTGATGGCATTCTGGATCCCGGTGGTCACACGGAAGGGAAGCATCGGTCATGTCCGGTTCGGAACCGTGTTCCTGTGGTGCGTATACGGAATCGCCGCGAGCGCCTTCATTGCCACGTCCCATGAGATGTACCTGGCAATTCGGTCCGGGGGCGGACCGGCCACCGACCCCTCAGGATTCGGGTTCGCGATCTTCCTCTTCTACATCGCGCTTATCACACTGGCCTCCGGCCGTCACGGCTACCGGGTGGTCGAGACGAAGAACGACCCCACCGAGATCAACACGACAGCCCATCGCCTCCTCGCGATCGCATCGATGGCGGGCTCGGTGATAACGATCGCCTACGCCCTCCTGTTCTGGAGCGGTCTGTCGATCATCTTCCTCGCACTGGGTCCGATCGGGATCGGAATCGGCAGCTCGATGCTGCGCTACATGCGAGACCCTGCGGTCTCGAAGATGGCGTGGTGGTACGAACACATGGGAGCGATGCTCGGAGCGGGCGTCGCCTTCCACACGGCGTTCGTCGTGTTCGGGGCGCAGCGGCTGTTCGACTACGCCGGTTCGCTGGGCGCACTCGCTTGGCTGCCCTGGGTACTCCCTGCCAGCGTCGGAATCCCGGCCTCGATCATCTGGACCCGGTACTATCGGCGAAAGTTCGGCGATCTTCCGGCAAGCGCGCCACGGCCCCAGGTCAGGCATAGGGGTACCCCATGAGCGTTGTCGCCCAGCGCATCCTGCTCGAACTCTGGCACACCCGGCGGAGCCTCGTGTTCTGGGTGCTCTTCCCTGCCCTCATGCTCCTCCTGTTCGGACTGATCTACGCGGACGGCGAGGGAACCGGTGATTCGTTCGACGACATGGCGCCCAGCATCCTGATCGGCGCCGCTTTGTTCTTCAGTTGCCTGTCAGGAGTGATCACCGTTCTGGTCGGGGAACGGGAGAGACATACGCTCAAGCGCGTTCTCCTGTCTTCCCTCTCCGGGCGGGACTATTTCATGGGCATCGTCGCCGCCTTCTGCGTCATCGCAGCAGGGCAGGCAGTCATCGTATACGGCATCGCGTACGCGTTTGGTGGACGCTACCACGGCTCTCTGCTCCTCGGGACCGTAATCGTGATTCTGAGCGTGATGGCGTATGTGGGTGTGGGCTTCTTCTTCGGGGCCCGGTTCGCGAAGAGCACGGAGGAGGTCAACGGGCCGGTGTCTGCGATCGGGGTCCCGCTGCTCGTGTTGGGCGGGACGTTTTTCCCGCCGGACATGCTGCCCTCGTACCTGTATAAGGCCACCCATCTCAATCCCGTGTTCCACATGAACGAGGCGCTGAGAGAAGTCTCGGCGATGGGAGCCGGGTGGGCCGCGGTCGCCGACCACCTTCTGTTTCTTGCGGTGTTCGCCGCGGCCAGCCTGCTTGCGGGCACGCGATCCTACCAACGGATGATGGCTCGCGAGGCGAGATTATGACGAGCGAAGCGGCCCCGGCCGCCGGCGCGACGACCCCCGTGCTCGCGGTTCGCGATCTGAAGATCGCCTTCGCCGGTAGGCCCGTCCTCGACGGCCTGACTTTCGAGGTGGCGAGCGGCGAAGTCTATGGCCTTCTGGGCCCGAACGGCGCGGGAAAGACCACGTGCATCAACATCACCTGCGGGCTGCTCGGCGCCGACGCGGGATCCGCTCGGGTCGCGGGGCTGGCGCCCGGCGAAGGAGCCCGGCGCGAGATCGGCGTCGTGCCGCAGGAGATTGCGCTGTACCGCCAACTCACCTGCATGGAGAACCTGCTCTTCTTTGCCGGTGCCCACGACGTGGCAGTACAGAGGCGCCGCGAGCGCGCCGAGCGCTGCCTGGAGGCGGTGCAGCTCGGTGACCGGGCGGACGATCTCGTTGCGACGCTGAGCGGGGGCATGCACCGCCGGCTGAACGTGGCCGTCGGACTGGTTCACGAGCCGCTACTGCTGATCCTGGACGAGCCGACGGTCGGGCTCGACCTGGAGGCGCGGCAGCTGTCGTGGGAACTGATCGAGACGCTGCGCAGGACCGGGACCACGATCCTGCTGACGACCCACTACCTGGAAGAGGCGGAAGCGCTGTGCACTCGAATCGGGATCATGGCCGGGGGTCGTCTCGCCGCGGAAGGCGAGATGGCCGAGCTACGGGGTCGCATTCCCGCTGCCGAACTGGGCGTCATACACGCCGAGAATCCGGGCGAGATCGAACGGAGAGCCGAAGGTCTCGGCTTCGAGTACCGTACCGCAGGCGACGCGGTGACCGTATGGCTTCCGGAGCGGCGCCGCCTGGAGCAGGTGGCGGAGGACTTCGCCGGGCTCTCGGTGCGCTCGCTCTCCGTCCGACCCGTGGGCCTGGAGCAGATCTACCAGGAGGTGACCGCAGTCAGCGGCCGCCTGGCCGTTTAGCCGTCCTGATACTTGAACGACACCTTCACTTTGGCGCGGTAGAGCTGGACCTTGCCATCCTCGAGCTGCATGTCCAGCTCCGAGATCTCGGCGACGCGAAGATCACGCAGGGTCTCTGCGGCGCGGTCAACGGCGGCCTTCGCGGCCTTCTCCCACGACTCGGTGCTCGTGCCCACGAGCTCAACGACTTTGTAGACGCTTTCTGGCATGGCGTGACTCCGATCCTGTGGTTGAAGATCTTCCTCTGCAGCGGATGTCGAGGGGCAAGCGCAGATCCGTCTTCGAAGATACTACCGCCGCGGACGCGGCGGTGCGAATCGAGTCGGCCTTCGGCCCGGAATCCCTAGAACCGGACTCCGGCGCTGGCCACGAATTGCTCGCCTCCCCCGGCCTCGATCTTGCCCTCGATGAACGGAGTTACGCCCCCGAGGTTGAACATCAGCCCAGCGAGGAGGTTGATCCCGGCGCTTGTTTCGTTGCCGGAAGCCTCGGCGCCGAGGACTCGGATGGACGCCTCGAAGCGGGTGTACGCGAAGCCCGCCCCCACGTACGGCGTCAGAAGCTCGCCCGCGGCGTCGATGCGGTAAACGAGATTGGCGTTCGCCTCCCAGTAGGTCAGATCCGCACCGAAGTCATCGCTCGGGAAGAAGTAGTCGAACGACCCGACGGCCTCGAAACCCACCGCCACACCGTCAAGGGCGACGGAGATTCGTGCTCCGAGTCCAAAGTCTGTGTCGCTGCCCCAGTTCGCCTGGACGCCGGCCGATACCTGGCCCGAGGCGGGACCGGCCGTTAGAGCTGCACCCGCCGTCAGGAGCGCGAGGAGTCTGGAGGCGGAGCAACGGGTCCGCATCTCTATTGTACCTCCACGCGACGCGCCAGCGGCAACTGCACGACGGCGTCATACTGCCGCTTGAGCGCACAGACGCGGATCTTCTCCTCGAAGTTCACGGGCACCCCGCCCTGCGCGAAAACCTGGTCATCCAGGGGCAAAAGGACCGTTTGATCCGACCGGCTCTCGTACATCAGGCGAAAGAGCTCATTCGGCGGAGAGGAATCTCGAATGTCGTACAGCTTGGCTCCAGACGACGACTCGATCCGGGCCGCGGTGACGAACATGGCGAACACCGACCCCGACGCCTCCGGACTCGCGTGGGCCAGGTAATCGCCCAGCCACTCCTGCGACGTTCCCAGGAGGAAGGACTTCTGCGCGTGGTGGCCGCCAACATTGATCAGTGTGCCGTGCGTGAAGCCGCCCAGTCTCATGTCGCTGAGACGCTTCATCACATCCTCGCGAAGGCGGACGGAGAGGTCATAGCGATCCTCCCGGTACGCGCGGATGGTCACGCTGGCCTGCTCGACCTCGACCATCTCCGCTACCATCTCATACCAGCTCGGTCCCCAGGTGACCATGAGGTCGGATCGCGAGGTCCGGAGCTGGTCGCGGAGCCGCTCGATCTCGTCCGCCTGGCGCTCGGGTCGGGCGTAGGGGCTCGCGAGAAAATCAGCCAGGGGCCCCGG
>JABDQB010000227.1 GCA_013042495.1 Gemmatimonadota bacterium | reverse complement strand
TCTCCGATCTTGACCCATCGAGCGCCGCGTCCTCGTCCCTCGACCTCGAGCGCTCCATCGTCACGAAGGTTGCGCAGAACGTGCCGGATCATGTCTCGACTGACGCCGGGGCACTCTTCCTCGATCTCAGAGATCGCGAATGGTGCGGAACGCCGTGCGACAGCGGCTTCGACCAGCGCGGTCTTCGATCCACGGCCCTCGAGCACCCGTCCCGCCCGGTCACGAAACTCGTCGTACGCTCGCAGCAGCGTGCCCCAGAAGTATTCCAGCCAAGGAAATGGGTTGTGCCTCCCGGCGTGCCAGTCCGCGGAGCTCCGCTCGAGGGCCTCGTAGTAGGTATCGCGACTATCCTCGATGACCCGCTCCAGGCTGATGTATCTGCCCACCGAATAGCCGTTTCGGTACAGCAAGAGCAGGGTGAGGAGGCGTGCGGTCCTCCCATTGCCGTCCGTGAATGGATGGATACAGAGGAAGTCGAGAATCGCCAGCGGGATGAGAATGAGCGGCTCACGCTGTTGGTCCACGGCCCGCGCCCAGCGACCGGTCAGTTCGTCCATCGCACCAGGGGTCGCCACAGGGCTCACAGGACGAAATCGCACTCTGAGAATCGAGCCGTCGGAGGCCCTCTCGACGATGTCATTCTGAGTCGCCTTCCAGCGCCCGCCGGTCCCCGGCTGATATCGGTAAAGCATCTGGTGAAGCTGACGCACCACGTTCACCGTGAACACCATGTGCTCTGCGGAGTCATGGATCAGCGCCAAGGCGTCACGGTATCCGGCAATCTCTTGCTCGGATCGATCGGTCGGCTGCGCGTCACGAAGGACCACCTCCCGCAAGCGATCCGGGGGAGCCACGACTCCCTCAAGCCGGTTCGAGGATTCCGCCGACTCGACGATGGCTACGGTTCGCAGAGCTTCCAACGCCTGCGGCACCTGCTGACGGTAGAGTTCCTCCCCTCCTCGGTGCTCGCCCAATGACCGCAGGGTCGAACCGTGCTCGGGTCTGAGCCTCAGGCCATCGAGGAAGGACGGCGCCAGTGAGTGCATGGTGGGAATCAGGAAATGAGGTAATTAGTCTCGGAATAGAGGTAATGACACTCCCATTATTACCCTATTCGACCTGCGAAGCCAGAGGTCGGCAACCGAGTCACTCTGGCAGGTGCGTGAGGTCGGTAGCGGTCAGGCATTGAAAAACCCTGCCCGCTCAACTTGAGCAGGTAGGGTTCCAGTGGGCCTGGGTAGATTTGAGCTGCGGACTCCGCTGCGCTCCGTTCCTCGCTCGTCTCCGGCGCTTCGCGCCTCCGGCTGAACTACCGACCTCACGCTGATCAGGATTCGTCTGGGCGATGGTCAGCGCTGGCGGGCGCCAGAATCCTTGGGCCTTCGCACGTTTGGCGCTCACCCCCGACAACCAGCGATCGTGGGCGATGAGGCAGGTCGTGTCACGGCTCGTCAGGCGACCGACCCCGCCCACCCTCCTCGGGGCGGACGGGGCAAGGGCCTCACTTCGCGTTCGCGACGTCGTCAGTCGGCAGCAGCGGCCCGCACCTGGATGTTGCCCCGGATGGGATCGAACCCGAACACTTGCATAAAGAAGTCCAGTTGGGGGCCGGGAAACAGTTGAGGGGCCAGACACACGGCCTGATACTGCCCCTCCGGAATCGTGCCGAAGCCCAAGATGCGGTCGGGCGCGGTTGCCGTAGCCCCCTCGCCGTTGTCCTCCACCGCGAACAGCACGCGCACCCCCGCGGCATAGGGAATCCCAGAGGGAGCAGGCGCCTGGCCGTAGCCCCGCGTCAGGGTGCCCGCGATCCACGCCTGATTCGGCTTGTCCGGACGGATGTACACACAGTCGATATCCGCCTGCCACGCCTGGTCTCGACCGCGGTTGTTGAACCGCGCCTTGCCGCGCGCGGAGCCGTCCGCGAGCACCTGGGCGTTGAACGAACAGGTCCGGAGCGCATCGTCGCCATCCTGGGAATAGCAGAGCGCCCCGTCGGCGGTGCACAGCG